>CALXAK010000113.1 GCA_944386255.1 uncultured Clostridia bacterium | reverse complement strand
GCTGCCGCCGGCGCCGCCGCCCAAAAGGAAATATCCGCCGACAGAAGCAGCCGCCACAATAATGACTGCGGCGGCGACAATAATTATCATCTTCTTTTTCCGGTTCATTGCAAGTTTACCTTCCTGAACGAGATGTAGGTAGTTTACCACGTCTTTATTAATCAGCTGTTACGCCAACCTCAATTCCAATTAAGGTTGGCAATAATCTCAGGAAAAGAAAAGCCTCCCGATGGCCACATTTAAAAAGCAGAGCATGAGCAGCGCCGCCGCCGAGGCGATGGAGCCGCCCACCAGGCGGTCCAGGGCGACCCTTGTGCCCGCATCCCCGCGTATGGCGCCGAGGACGTCCCTTGAGGTCTTAATCGCCTCGCCGGCGAGGGCGGCCAGCACCAGCGCCGAGAGGCAGCCCGGCAGGGTGAGAACGCAAACCGCGGCCCAAAAGCCGCTCATGCCGAGGGCGCGAACTATGGTGCCGGAGAGGAAACCGTAGCAGGCGCCGGAGAGGCCCAGCACCAGAGTGCCCACCGGGGTGCCGGCGGCGCTTATGCCCCCAAGAGCCATCATGCCCACCGACGCCGCAGCGGGTCCGGCAAAGCAGAGCACCGCCGAGGCGAAGCTCCTGCCGTAGACGGCGGTTATCTCGTTGTACACCGCGTCAAACAGCCGCGGCTCGGTGGCGTCCACAAGTCCCGCGGCCACCGAACCCACAGCAGCCCCCACCAGATAGACCGCCAGCAGCAGAATCAGCCTTTTGAACAGCTTCTTCTGGCGGTCCAGCCTTGCGGGGGACACGAAATGGTTATCTTTTCTTCCGAGCCTTTTTCTAATCATCTGCAACACCCGGTAGATTATATGCCGCCGGGTGGGACAAAATGACTAACGGCCCAGCTCGTAGGCTCTCTCGATACAGCGCTTGAAGCCCGCGATGAACGCTTCCTCCCAGCCCATCTCCCGCATGGCCTCGAGGGCAGCCTCGGTGGTACCCTTTTTGGAGCAGACCATCTGGGTGAGCTGCTCGGGGGTCCTCTCGCCCTTGAGCATCATCTCGGCACAGCCCTTCATGGTGCCGGCAAAGAGCTTTAGAGCGTTCTCCTCGGGGATGCCGTACTGCCCAGCACAGCAGGCGGTGAGCCTCGCCATCTCAAAGAGGAACGCGGGGCTGCTGGAGCTCACCGGGATGACCTCGTTGAACTTTGACGGGTCTATCTCCACCGCGGAGCCGATGCCATCGAATATGCGGAAAACCGTGTTGTAGTCCTCATCGGAAATGCCATCGGGTCTCGCAATGGCGGTGGTGCCGAAGCCCGCCATGAGCGGCAGGTTGGGAAGCACCCGCACCACCGGGCAGCGGTAGCCGGTCGCCTCCCGGAGCGCATCGGCGGTGACGCCAGCGGCGATGGAGACCAGCACCTTTTCCTCGGAAAGGAAGGGGGCTATCTGTTGGGCGAGGTCCATTATCTGCTGGGGCTTTACGCACAAAAAAATAAATTTGGCCGACGCGGCGGCCTCGGCGGCAGAGGGGCAGAAATCTATGCCAAACGCCTCCACCTTGCCTCTTTCCAGGTCGCAGGCCAGGAGCTCGCTCCTGGGCACACCGCCCTTCTCCACCATTCCGGCCGCGATGGCTCCAGCCATGTTGCCGAAACCCAAAAAAGCAATCCTTTTCATAAACATCCTTTCAAAAGGCAGCGCTCGCTCAGGCGAGGCTTTTTTTCTTGGAGCTGGCCCTGCCGGGCAGGCCCAGATAGCCGCCTATTCCCCCGGAGCTCAGCAGCGCCATGAGCTTGTAGACGGCGTTCTCGGAGAACCCCACATCCCCCATGGCGAGGCCGGCGGTGAGCAGCACGATGAAGAAGCCAACCGCTATGGCAAAGCCGAACATGAGCCCCCGCTCCTTGTGCTTTTTGCTGGAGAGCATAGCGGAGACCGCCACCGCCAGGGAGGAGGTGAAGGTCATGAGCGGGTCATAGGCGGTGCGGGGGATATCCACTGCGGTGAGCGCCACAGCCAGCAGCGCGGCTGCTGCCGCCACCATGAGCACGCAGGTCACAACTCCCGAGGCGCACCTCACCGCAGCGGCGGCCGCTGGGGACTTGACGCTTGAGGATCTGGTTTTCAAATAAAAGGCCTCCTTTGCGTATTCGGTTAAGAATATTCGCGAAGGAGGTCTATTTATTCGTCAAACTCTGCTAATCGTCCAGCTTTACCTTCTCCACCGACTGCACCGCCCAGCGGTAGACCCGGAGCTTGGTGCGGTCAGCGGCGGTCTCGATGAGCAGGGTGTCGTCGCTGAGGGCAACAACGGTGGCGACTATGCCGCCGATGGTGGTGATGAGGTCGCCGACCTCGATGTTGCTGCGCATCTCCTTGTCCTTCTTCTCCCGCTTCTTCTGGGGGACGATGAGCACAAAGTAGAAGATAACCAGCATGGCCACCATCAGGATTATCGGGGTAAAGCCCGACGAGGTGGCTGCGGCGTCGGTGGATGTCTCAAGGGGGAACAGGTACATTTTGCGTGCCTCCTATAAATATTAATTTGATTATACAGCTTTCGCGGAGTTTTGCAAGGAAAAAAGCTCATATTCGGGCGTCCAGCCGCTCCTGGTACTCATGGCGGAACTGCTGGAAGCGGTCCTGCTCAATGGCTTCACGAATGCGGCGCAGCAGGTTGTTGTAAAAATACAGGTTGTGGGTGACCCCGAGGCGCAGGCCCAACGCCTCCTTCGCCTTATAGAGGTGGCGGATGTAGGCTCTCGTATACCTGCGGCAGACCGGGCAGTCGCAGCTGTCGTCTATGGGGCTCTCGTCCAGGGCGTAGCGGTTGTTCATTATGTTGATTATGCCGTTGTTGGTGAAGAAGTGGCCGTGGCGGCCATTGCGGGCGGGCATGACGCAGTCGAAGAGGTCCACACCCTGGGCCACCCCCTCGATTATGTTGCCGGGGGTCCCAATGCCCATGAGGTAGCGGATCTTGTCCCTGGGGGCGTAGTCGGTAACCAGGGCGAAGGTGCGGTACATGTCCTCCTTTGTGTCCCCCACCGCGAGGCCGCCGATGGCGTAGCCGTCGAGGTCCAGGTCCACAATGGCCTTCATGTTGTCCACCCGCAGATCGTCGTAGCAGCAGCCCTGGTTTATGCCGAACAGCAGCTGGTGAGGGTTTACCGCGTCGCCGGAGGAGTTGAGCCGCTGCATCTCCGCCTTGCAGCGGGCGAGCCAGCGCACCGTCCTCTCGCAGGAGGCCTTGGTGTAGCCGTAGGGCGAGGGGTTCTCCATGCACTCGTCCAAAGCCATGGCGATGGTGGAGCCGAGGTTGGACTGTATGCGCATGCTCACCTCGGGGCTCATGAATATCCTGCGGCCGTCGATGTGGGAGTTGAAGGACACCCCCTCCTCGGTGATGCTGCGTATTTTTGCAAGGGAAAACACCTGGAAGCCGCCGCTGTCGGTGAGGGTGGGGCCGTCCCATCCGCTCATTTTGCCAAGGCCGCCCAGCTTCTTCACCACCTCGTCGCCGGGCCTCAGGTGCAGGTGGTAGGTGTTGGAGAGCATTATCTGGCAGTCTATATTCTTGAGGTCATAGGCGGAGAGGCCGCCCTTTATGGCCGCGGCGGTGGCCACATTCATGAAAGCGGGGGTCTGGAAGCTGCCGTGGACGGTGGTGAACTCCCCTCTTCTCGCCCGTCCGTCGGTTTTTATTAGCCTAAACATCTCTCACCTCAACTGATAAACATGGCGTCGCCGAAGCTGAAGAAGCGGTAGCGCTCCTCCACCGCCCGGCGGTAGGCCCGCATGGTGTTGTCATACCCCGCGAGGGCTGCAACCAGCATGATAAGGGTGCTCTCCGGCAGGTGGAAGTTGGTTATGAGCCCGTCTATGCACTTGAACTCATACCCCGGGTAGATGAATATGTCGGTGGTCTCGGCGCAGGGGATTATCTCCCCGTGGCGGGTGGTCACCGCCTCAAGGGTCCTGCAGGAGGTGGTGCCCACGGCGATGACCCTCCCCCTTGATTGCTTGGCGGCCTTTATTGCGTCGGCGGTGCGTTGCGGCACGGTGTACCACTCGCTGTGCATTATGTGGTCGGTGATGTTGTTCTCCTTAACCGGTCGGAAGGTGCCGAGGCCCACATGCAGAGTCACAAACTCCACCCCCACCCCCTTGGCCCGTATTCGGTCCAGCAGCTCGGTGGTAAAGTGCAGCCCCGCCGTGGGGGCGGCGGCGGAGCCGTCGTACTTGGCGTAGACCGTCTGGTACTGGTCGTTGCTCTTTAGAGGCTCGGTTATGTAGTGGGGCAGCGGCATTACCCCGGCCCTGTCCAACAGCTCAAAAAAGCTGCTGCCCTGGGGATAGGCGAAGCTTACGATTCGGTTGCCGTCCTCTATTTCCTCTTCGACGGTGGCCACCAGCTCCCCGTCCAAAAAGCTTACCGAGGCCCCCTTCCTGAGCCTCCTGCCGGGCTTTGCAAGGCACTCCCAGCGGTCGCCGCCCAGGTCCTTCAGCAGCAGCAGCTCACAGCTGGCGCCACCGCCCACCTTTGTGCCGCAGAGCCTCGCGGGGATGACCCTTGAGTCGTTGACCACCAGCAGGTCACCCGGATTCAAAAGCCGCTCAATATCTCGAAAAACCGTCTCCTCTATTGCGCCGGTCCGCCTCGAGAGGCACATGAGGCGGGAGGAGTCCCGGGGATCTGCGGGGTGCTGGGCAATCAGCTCCCGGGGCAGGTCGTAGTTAAACATGCTTCTTTCCATAGCGCAGTTGTCAACCATTTTCTCTCTTTGAATACTCTGGTGTTGAGCAACATAAATCTCAACGCAACGAATCTAATTATATTGTAAGCCCAGAATCTTTTCAACCGGAAAGGGAGAGAATATGCGAAGAGCTAAGATTGCGGTGGTGGGCGCCACCGGCATGGTGGGCAGAGCGTTCCTGCGGGTGCTGGAGGAGTACGGGATGCAGCAGTACAGCTACACCCTCTTTGCCTCGGCCAAAAGCGCCGGCGAGAAACTGCGCTTTTTGGGCCGGGACTTTGAGGTACGGGAGCTGCGGGAGGACTCCTTCTCCGAGGGGTTTGACATCGCCCTCTTCTCCGCCGGGGCGTCGGTGAGCGAGAGGTTTGCGCCCATAGCCGCAGGGAGCGGCGCGGTGGTGATAGACAACAGCTCCCGCTGGCGCATGGACCCGGAGGTGCCGCTGGTGGTGCCGGAGGTGAACCCCGGGGACATTGAGCTTTCCCGCGGGATAATTGCAAACCCCAACTGCTCCACCATTCAGGCGGTGGTGGCGCTGGCGCCGCTGCAGCGGGAGTACGGGATAGAGCGCATAGTCTACACCACCTTCCAGGCGGTGTCGGGGGCGGGCCGCGGCGGCTGGGAGGACCTGGAGGCGGGGGTCCGGGACCATCTCAGCGGCGGGCACACCCCGCCCAAAAAGTTCAGCCAGGGGATCTTCGGCAACTGCATCCCCCAGATAGACCTCTTCCAGCCGGACGGCTACACCAAAGAGGAGCACAAGCTGATGGACGAGACCCGGAAGATACTGCACGCGCCGGACATGGCCATAACCGCCACGGCGGTGCGGGTGCCGGTGTTCAACTCCCACAGTGAGGCGATAAATGTGGAGCTAAAAAAGGACTTTAGCCTCGAGGATATTAGGCGGCTGCTGGCGGAATCCCCGGGCATAGAGCTGCTGGATCAGCCGGAAAACGGGGTCTATCCCCTTGCGCGGGAGGCGACCGGGCAGGACCTTGTGCTGGTGGGCAGACTGCGGCGGGACCCCAGCCGGGAGAACTCCCTCGACATGTGGGTCTGCGCGGACAACATACGCAAGGGGGCCGCTGCCAACGCGGTGCAGATAGCAGAAATCATCCTTAAAAACCTGAGAGAGGCGGGCAGAGCATGAAAGACAGCATCTTCAGAGGCTGCGCCACGGCGCTTGTCACCCCTATGTACCCGGACGGGAGGGTGAACTACGGCCAGTTCAAAAAGCTCATAGAGTTCCAGCTGGCCAACGGCGTGGACGCGCTGGTGGTCTGCGGCACCACCGGGGAATCCGCCACCCTCTCCTTCAACGAGCACAGCGAACTTGTGGCCTACGCAGCAAAGCTGGTGGCCGGGAGGGTGCCGGTGATTGCGGGGGCCGGGAGCAACTGCACCGAAAAGGCGGTGGCGCTGGCAAGGAGCTGCCAGCTCATGGGGGCGGACGCTCTGCTGGTGGTGACCCCCTACTACAACAAGACCACCCAGCAGGGGCTCATAGACCACTACCGGGCGGTGGCGGCCTGCACCGACCTGCCGGTTATTGCCTACAGCGTGCCCTCCAGGACCGGCATGAGCATCTCCCCCGACGCCCTTCGCAGCATAAGCGAGACCGCAAACATGGCGGGCATCAAGGACGCGAGCGGCGACTTTGCGGCATATATCGAGTCCAAGGCCAAGTGCCCCGAGGACTTTTCCTTCTATTCCGGCAACGACGACACCGCCGTGCCGTTTATGTCCATGGGCGGGGCGGGACTTATTTCGGTGCTGGGCAACCTGCTACCCGCCACCGTCAGCAAGCTCAGCGCGAGGTGCCTCGAGGGGGACTTTGACACCGCCGCGAGGATTCAGCAGAAGCTCTGGAGGATAAACAAACTGCTCTTCAAGGAGCCCAATCCAATACCGGTGAAGGCCGCCATGAAGCTGGTGGGCATAGACGCGGGGCCGGTGCGCCCGCCTCTTAGCGAAGCGAGCAGCGGGCTTCTACAGGAGATGGAGCAGGAGCTAAAGAGCCTGGGGCTCATTTAAAGAAAAAGCCCGGCGGCCAAAAGAGGGCTGCCGGGTTCTTTCACTCTGACGAACCGGAGGAGAGGAGCATCTCCTCGGCGTTTTTTATGGCTGTGTCGCTCACGAGATCCCCCGAAATAATCCTCGCTATCTCCCGCTTGCGCTGCTCAAAGCCGAGGCGCTGCACCGAGGTGTAGGTCCTGCCCTCCCGCACCCCCTTTGAGATAAAGAGGTGGCAGTCGGCGTAGGCGGCGATGGCGGCGGAGTGGGTCACGCAGATTATCTGCCGGGAGGCGGAGGCCTGTTTGAGCTTTGTGCCTATCTTCTGGGCTCCGCTGCCGCTGACCCCGGTGTCCACCTCGTCGAAGATCAGGGTTTTTATCTCGTCCTTGTCGGCGAGGACATTTTTAATCGCCAGCATTATCCTGGAGAGCTCACCGCCGGAGGCAATTTTCGCCATGGGCTTTGGTGGCTCGCCGGGGTTGGTGGATATGAGAAACTCGATAGAGTCCCGGCCGCCGGGGCCCAGCTCCCCCACCCTGTGGGAGCAGGAGAAGGCCACGTCCGGCATGTTTAGGAACTGCAGCTCCGACTTTATCTGCCGCTGGAAGGCGGAGAACGCCTCCCGCCGCCGGGCGGTGAGCCGGTCCGCAAGCTCGGAAGCCTGCCGGGTGAGCGCCTCCCGCTGCTTCTCCAGCTCCAGCAATCTCTGGTCGCCGGTCTCGATGGCGGAGAGCTCCTCCTGGGCGGCTTTCAGAAACTCCAGCACCTCATCCACCGAGCCGCCGTACTTTAGCTTCAAGCGGTGGATTAGGTCGAGGCGGCCCTCGATGGAATCTATATCCTCGTCCTCGGATGAAAAGCCCTCGAGGGAGGCCTTTATGTCCTCTGCCGCGTCGGCCAAAGCGTAATAGAGGTCGTTCAGCCGCTCAGCGGTCCTTGCCAGCTGCTCCGCGAGGGGGGCCACCGACCCGAGGCTCTGGGCGGCGGAATAGAGCAGTTCCAGCGCCCCGGGCTGCTCCTGCCCGTCAATGGCTCCGGCGGCTTCGTGAAGGGCAGCCGACAGCTTTTCGGAGTTTCTCAGGATTGCGCGGCGCTCGGCGAGCGCCTCCTCCTCCCCCGGGCGAAGGTTCGCCGCGGTTATCTCCTCTATCTGGTAGCTGAGAAGGTCCATGCGGCGCTGCTTTGCGGCCTCGTCGGTGTCTATGGCCCTTATGGCGGAGATGGTTTTTGTGAGCTCCCCATACACCCGGGAGTAGTCCCTGACCTGCTCCTGCAGCGCCCCAAAGGCGTCCAGGATATGTATGTGCTTTTCCGGGTCCAGCAGAGCCTGGCTGTCGTGCTGGCCGTGGATGTTGATGAGGGTGACGCACACCTCCCGCAGCTGCGAAGCGGACGCGGGGCGGCCGTTTATGCGGCAGCGGGTCCTGCCGTCTTTTTGTATCTCCCGGTTGAGCACCAGCTCTCCCTCCGGCTGATAGCCCATGTCGGAGAGCATCGCCTCCACCGCCGGGCCCACCTCCTGAAACACCGCCCAGATCACAGCGCGCTCCTCGCCGGTGCGCACAATCTCCTTGGAGGTGCGGTTGCCGGTGATGGCGTTTATGGCGTCTATCAGAATGGACTTGCCGGCGCCGGTCTCGACGGTGAGCACGTTGAGGGCACGGTCGAAGGTGACCTGGGCCTTTTCTATCACCGCAAGGTTTTCTATTACCAGCTCTTTTAACATCTAAACCAACCCATTAAAGCATGTTGTTGAGCAGCTCAACCACCGCCGGGCCGTCCTGCTCCTGAACGGCGCAGAAGATGGTGTCGTCCCCGGCGATGGTGCCGGCGATCTTCTGGATGTTGAGCGAGTCCAGCGCGGCGCAGGCGGCGTTGCCGGTGCCGGTGTGGCACTTTAGTATCACCAGGTTGCCGCAGAGGGATATGCCTATTACCGCCTGGCGGAAGATGGTGATAAACTGCTCCTGCACCGTCTCGGAGCTCTTGGCGGGGGATATCACATAGCGGTAGCTGCCGTCCTCCCCCACCAGCTTTGCGAGTCCCAGCTCCTTTATGTCCCGGGACACTGTGGCCTGGGTAACGCTGAAGCCGTTCTGCTGCAGCAGGCTCTGCAGCTCCTCCTGGGTGGAGATGGGGCGCTCCTCTATGAGCCTTGCGATGGTCTTAAGTCTGTTGGCTTTCATGCTCTATGCATCCTCCGCTATCCTGCTTTTGAGTATACCGTAAAAATCCCTCGAACGGGAGACCAGCAGCTTCAAAACCCGCCCGCTCCTCTTGGCGAACACCTCGCTCCCCTCCGGCAGCCGGAAGGAGCAGAAGCTGTCCACCGAGAGGTAGAGGTCGTTCTGGGCCCGCTCCGCCTGCTCTATGCGTATGCCGCTGGAGCCGTCCAGCACCACGCTTCCGGAGAAGAAGGAGTGGGAGCAGATGGGGGTGAGAAGCATGACGTCCAACGACGGATCCACTACCGGCCCTCCCGCCGAGAGGGAGTAGGCGGTGGAGCCGGTGGGGGTGGCGACTATGACCCCGTCCCCCCGGTAGGCGCCTATCTGCCTCTCATCCGCGCTCACCCTGAGGCAGACGGTTTTTGAGAGGGCGCCCTTTGAAACCACAAGGTCGTTTACCGCAAGCCAGCGCTCCCCCGGGCGGCTGGAGCAGCTGACCTCCAGCACCGACCTCGGCGACGCCTCCAGCGTCTGCAGCGCCTCAGCGGTAATAAGCTCCGGGCGGCGTATGTCGAAGGCACAGAGGAAGCCGAGCCTGCCGGTGTTGACACCGAATATCTCCTTTTGGCAGGCTATGGCCCTCTGGGCGCTGCGCAGCATGGTGCCGTCCCCTCCCACCGACACGAGGCGGTCGGCGGCTGCGTCGCACTCGGCGGGGGGCAGCAGACGAAGGCCGGGGATGTCCCGGTTCTCCGGCAGGTCGTCGGCAATGCAGCTGTAGCCGGCGGCCCATAGCAGCGACACCACGGCGGCTGTGTCGCCGGGACGCGCAGAATTGTTGGAGCAGATAAGCAGATTCATGTATCAGCCCTTCAGTTCCCGGTGGGCAGAGGCCACCGCTGAATTTATGTCGATGGGGTCCGCGGGGTCCTCGCCCAGCAGCAGCAGGTATTCAATGTTGCCGGAGGGTCCCTTTATGGGAGAATGGGTGAGCGCAAGTGGCGAAAAGCCGGAGTCTCTAGCATAGCCGAGCACCGATTCAATCACCTCAATGTGCACCTCGGGGTCGCGGACCACGCCGTTTTTGCCCACCTTTTCCCGCCCGGCCTCAAACTGGGGTTTTATAAGGCAGACCCCAACCGCGGCGGGGGACGCCACCCTTCGTATGGCGGGGAGTATCAGTTTAAGAGATATGAAGGACACGTCCACCGAAAAGAACTCCACCGGTTCCGGGATTATCTCCGGGGAGAGGAACCTCGCGTTGGTGCGCTCGAGGTTCACCACCCTGCTGTCGCAGCGCAGCTTCCAGGCCAGCTGGCCGTAGCCCACATCCACAGCGTAGACCTTTTGGGCCCCGTTCTGCAGCATGCAGTCGGTGAAGCCCCCGGTGGAGGCGCCGATGTCGGCGCACACGAGACCGTTCGGTGAGATGGGGAAGGTGTTCATGGCCTTCTCCAGCTTGAGGCCCCCGCGGCTTACATAGGGCAGATCCCCTCCGCGCAGCTCCACCGAAGCTCCCTCCGGCACCAGCGCCCCGGCCTTGTCCTCCCGCTCGCCGTTCACAAACACGCAGCCCGACATTATCAGCGCCTTTGCCTTCTCCCGGCTCTCGGCCAGAGCGTGCTCGGCGAGGTAGACATCAAGCCTTATTCTTTTGTTCGGCAATCTCCCTCACCCTTTCCGCAATGCTGCTGCTGTCTATGCCGCAGAACCTCATTGCCGGCTCCAGTTCGCTCTGGGGCACGGCGGCGCTCCCGGCGGCGGCGATGCCGCAAAGGCCGGAATAGCCCTGCTGGTAAAGCCTTGAAACAAAGTGCTCCCCTATTCCCCCGGAGCGCACCCCCTCCTCGGCGAAGAAAACCAGCTTGTAGCCGAGGGCGGCGGTGATATCCTCCTCCCTGAGCGGCCAGATTACGTTGAGCTTCATGACGTCGCAGGAAATGCCCTGCCCGTCCAGCTCCCTTGCGGCGCGCAGCACCTGGGCGAGTTCCCGGCCGTAGGTGACCAGCAGCGCCGAAGCGCCGGGCCGGGGGATAAGGTCGGTGGGGTTGCCGGAGGGCTGGAAGGCGGCGAGCTCCGGGTCCTCGGCGCCGCGGGGATATCTTATCGCCCGCTGGCCGCGGGTCTGCATGAGCTTTTCGGTCCAGAAGCGCAGTTCACCGTAGTTGCAGGGGGACACCACCGTGAACCCGCCTATGGCGGTGAGCATGGCAACGTCCATGAGGCCCTGGTGGGTCTCCCCGTCCGAGCCCACAAGCCCCGCCCTATCCACCGCCAGCAGCAGATCGGCCCGGTTCAGCAGTATGTCGTGGTAGAGCTGGTCGAAGCTCCTTTGCAAAAAGGTGGAGTAGACCGAGAGCACCGGGCGCATGCCGCCCTTTGAGAGCCCCGCCGCAAAGGTTACGGCGTGCTCCTCGGCGATGCCAACGTCGAAGAACCGCTCCCTGTGGGAGTGGGCAAAGAAGTTGAGGCCGGTGCCGTACTTCATGGCTGCGGTTATGGCGCAGATGCTGCCGTCCCGGTCCGCGAGGGAGGCAAGAAGCCTGCCGAAAACGTTGGAGAAACAGTCGGACTCAGCAATGTCCGGGTTGCCCTTTTCGATGTCGAAGCTGCCCACGCCGTGGTAGGCCCCGGGGTTCTCCTCTGCCAGCTGGAAGCCCTTGCCCTTGGAGGTAATCACATGCACCAGCATGGGGCCGGAGCTCTTGTTGAGCTCGGAGAAAAGCCCCACCAGTTCCGGGAGGTCGTGGCCGTCCACCGGGCCAACATACCTGAAGCCCAGCTCCTCAAAGAGCACCCCGTCGTATATGGCCCTTCTCGCCAGGGACTTTGCCGCGGCGAGGCAGCGGGTCAGAGGCTTGCCCACAAGGGGGACGCTGTTGAGCGCTCCCTCCACGGCGGTTTTGAGCTTTGAGTAGCCGCTGTTGGTGCGAAGGCGGAAGAGATACCTTGCCACCGACCCAACGCTTTTGGAGATGGACATGCTGTTGTCGTTGAGTACCACTATGAGGTTTTTAAGGGAGTGGTCGATGTTGTTTACCGCCTCATAGGTCATGCCGTTGGTGAAGGAGCCGTCCCCCAGCACCACCACCACCTTGGACATGTCCCCCTTGAGCTGCTTTGCCCGGGCGAGGCCGATGGCGGCAGAGAGGGCAGCGCCGCAGTGGCCCTCGATAAAGCTGTCGTGAGGGCTCTCGGCGGGCTTTGGGAAGCCGGAGATCCCCCCTTCGGTGCGAAGGGTGGAGAATACCTCTGCGCGGCCGGTGAGCAGCTTGTGGACATAGGCCTGGTGGCCCACATCGAACACAAAGCTGTCCCTGGGGGAGCTGAACACCCGGTGCAGCGCAACCGTGAGCTCCACAACCCCCAGGTTTGAGGCGAGGTGCCCGCCGTTTGCCGAGACCACGTCTATCAGCTCCCGGCGGATCTCCTGGCAGAGCTCCTGCAGCTGCGACATGGTCATGGAGCGCAGCGCCCCGGGGCTCTTTATATCTTTTAGCTTGCTTTCAGCCATGGCAAGACCTCACCTGTCCCGGTTGTAGAGCCACCAGGCGAGATCGGAGAGAAATTCCGCCCTGTCGCCGGGCAGCGCAGTGCGCACCGCCGATTCCGCATCCGCCGTGAGCTCCTTCGCCCTCTGCATGGCGGACTCGAGGCCGAAGATGGAGGCAAAGGTGGCCTTGCCGTTGTGGGCGTCGCTGTTCACCGGCTTGCCGAGAAGGGCACTCTGGGAGGTCATGTCCAGAATATCGTCCTTTATCTGGAAGGCGAGCCCTATGCAGGAGGCATACTCCCGCAGGGCCTCGGCCATATCCTCACCAGCTCCGCCGCAGGCGGCCCCCATCAGAGCACACGCCTCCAGCAGCCTGCCGGTCTTGAGGGAATTTATGCGTCGAAGGTTCTGCTCGCTCTCCCGGGCGTAGCTGAGGTCCAGCTCCTGGCCCAGCACCATTCCGCGGGGGCCGGCAGCCGCGGACAGAGCCTCGACACAGCTGCGGGCCGCCTCGGCCGGGGAAATGTCCGCAAGACAGAGGAAAGCCTCGGTGAGCAGGGCGTCTCCGGCGAGCAGTGCCACCGCCTCCCCGAAGGCCACGTGGCACGCGGGCTTCCCCCGCCGCATGTCGTCGTCGTCCATGCAGGGCAGGTCGTCGTGTATGAGGGAATAGCAGTGGAGCATCTCCACCGCAGCCGCCGCAGGAAGGGCGGCCTCTGCAGTGCCGCCCACCGCCTCGCAGCAGGCGAGGGTGAGCACTCCACGCACCCTCTTGCCCCCACCGAGAAGGCTGTAGGCCATGGCCTTTGCCACCGAGGACTCCGGGTCCAGCGCGGCCATGCGCCGGGCGAGCTCCTGCTCCAGCAGACGGCCAAAGGCGCTGTAGGTCTGCTCAAAACCGGTCATGAGTCCAGCACTTCCTTTCTTATCTCCTCCACCTCCAGCTTCGCCTCCGAGAGGCGCTTGTTGCAGAAGGCTATGAGGCTCGCGGCCTCCTTGAAGAGCTCCAGCGACCGGTCCAGGGTGGTCTCCCCGGAGGCGATGAGCTCGTTTATCTCGTCTATTCTCGCCATAGCGGCTTCAAATGTGACTTCCTTCATCTGTTATCTCCTTGGATGACTGCCTGGGACTCGCCGTCGGCAAAGCTCAGGGTTACAAGGTCTCCGGCGGCGAGGCTGCGGCTGGAGGTTATGCTGTCCCCTCCCCGGGACACCCGGCAGTAGCCTCTGCCCAGCACCGCGAGGGGGCTAAGGGAATCGCTGACCGCCGCAAGCTTCGCGAGGGACGCAAAGAGGCCATCAAGCCTCCCGGAGATGCCTCCCGCCAGCGCTGCTGCGGCTCCGTCCCGGCGGTCCTTTGAGCGCTGCAGGGTGAGCTCCATGCCGGAGCAGAGCTTCTCCTCCTGCTGCAGCGCCCGGCCGGCGAGGAAATCCAGCCCTGCGACGGCAGAACCGGCCATGCCCTCAAGCCGCTCGGCAAGCCAGGCCAGCACCGCCTCCCGATCCGGAGAGATAAGCTCCGCCGCCGCCGAGGGGGTGGGCGCGCGCATATCCGCGGCAAGGTCTATGAGGGTCACGTCGGTCTCGTGGCCCACCGCCGACACAAAGGGCATGGGAAGGGCTGCAGCTGCCCTCACCACCCTTTCGCTGTTAAAGACAAAAAGGTCCTCCTTGGAGCCGCCGCCCCTTGAAACCACCGCCACGTCGCAGCCGGAGGCCCCGGCGGCGGCGATGGCCTGCACCAGCTCCTCCTCGGCGAATATACCCTGCACCGAGCTGTGGAACAACAGCACCCGGGCGCAGGGCCAGCGCCTCGAGAGGATTTTTATTATGTCCTGAAATGCGGCAGCATCCCTCGAGGTCACCACCGCTATGCTGGAGGGGTAGGCGGGCAGAGGGCGCTTCCGGCTCTGGTCAAAGAGGCCCTCGGAGGCGAGCTTCTGCTGCAGCTGGCGGAGCAGCCGCATCTGCTCCCCCTCCCCAGCCAGGCGCATCTGCTCCACGACGACCTGGTAGCTGCCGCCCTTTTCATAGAGCGACACCCGGCAGAGCGCCTGCACCTTTACCCCGTCCTTGGGCAGGAACCTGAGGCGCGCGGCGCTGGACCTGAACATAACGGCAAATACGGCCGCCCGTTCATCCCTCAAAGAGAAGTACAGGTGACCGGAGGCGCTGTTGAGGGAGCAGTTGGTTATCTCCCCCTCCACCCAGATGCTTTGGAGGTTTTCGTCCGACTCCAGCAGCGCTTTTACATATCTGTTAAGGGCGCAGACCGTTACCGTTCTTTCCATATCCCAATTAGACAAAGCGACATTCCCCTCCTGGGGGAATGTCGAGCTTTGGTCACTGTTCCTTTGAGCCGCTCCTCACGGTGGTGAGTATGCCTCGCAAAGCCCCGTTGATAAAGACGTATTCATCATCCGACCCGTACAGCTTGGCAAGCTCCACGGCCTCGTTGATGACCACGCTGTCGGGGATATCCTCGAAATAGAGTAGCTGAGCGGCACTTATCCTCAGCAGCGCCAGAGAGACCTTTGGAATCCTGCCGATGCTCCAGCCCACTAGGTTTGCGGAGATAAGGTCGTCTATGGCGGCAAGGTTGGAGAGGGTGCGCTCCGCCAGAAGTTTTGCAAAATCGTCCAGCTCCGGCAGGCAGTCCTCCAGGTCGCTGTACATCTCGCTCAGCGGCTGGTCGTTGATGCTCTTGCTGAAGACAAGCTTAAATGCGGCTTCCCTCGCCTCACGCCTGGTCATCCGAAGCCTCCGCCCCATCGCCGGGGACAGCGGGGGCGCCGATGCCGGCCACCACAATGTCCACCCGGTAGGTGGAAAGGCCGGTAATGGTCTCGATGGAGGACTTAACACTCCTTTGAACGGCGGCTGCGATGTCGGGGATGCGGCTGCCGAACTCCACGATGAGGTTGATCTCCACCCCAACGGCGTCGCCGTCCATGTCCACCTTTACCGCCTTGAGGTTGGCGGATTTGCTGAGAAAGCCCTTTACTCCGGTGGAGGAGAGGGACACGTCCGCCACGCCGTCTATCTCGAGGGCAGAAACCCTTGCGATGGTGGCGATGACATCCTCGGAAATCTTGAGGCTGCCGACGGTGGAATCGTCAAACATGTTGAAATCGTTATCCATGGTGTTACCCCCAGATTTTATAACTTAGGTCTATTCGGAAGTATTATACCATGGCACGACCGATTTAACATCCGCTCAGTTTACCTCCAGGATGCTGACGGCGCTGGCGGGCAGGCCGGTCTCGCTCACCACAATTTCGAGGATCTGGGCGGCCTCGGCGTCGGTAAGGCCGGGGCTGGGGACCACCACCTTCACCCCGCTCTCCGAGATGAAGGCCACGCAGTCTGAAAAGCCCTTTGCCTTTACAAGCCCTTCAATGGCGCTCTCCTGCACTCCATAGGCAGTTATGGCGGCAAGCTTCTCCGAGGCCTCGGCCTTCTCCTCGTCGCTGAGGGTGCTGCTGGCGAGCACATCCTGCAGGTCCTCCAGCGACTGGTCCCGGGACTGGCTGCGGCTGAGGCGGACCTCGCTGAAGTAGTCGGGGTCGGCGGAGACGTACTTTGCGTCGCCGTAGTTCTTCTGGTACTCCGCGTCGGCGGAGGTCTCGCTCAGAAGACCGGTGGTGTCAAAGCTCTGGCCGGCGCCGGAATAGTTCCAGTTGAGGTAGAGGGCGAACGCCAGCGCCACCATGAGGGTGAGCATGGTGAGCTGCTTGCGGTAGAGCGCCCTGGAGGTCTTTTTGCGGGTTTTGGGGACCATCAGCGCATCCCCGTCACGCTCACCCGGCTTGATGATATTCCCAGAACTGTTGACACCGCCGAGACTATGCTTTCCCTTACCCTTACCGTGTTTCCACCCTCGCATACTATAGCAACTCCTTTTATAACGGGTTCCAACTGTTTTCTGACGATGGCGCTGTCGCCATCCTCGGTTTCGATAACTGTGACGCTGGTTTCACTTGAAGCGCGGCCGCCGGAAAAATCGTCGCCGCCGCTGCTCTTAGACTCCTCGGCGAACACATTCTCCACCCCCGACTCCAGGGTGAGCATCACCTTGGTGTCCCCGGCGCCGTCGATGAGGCTTATGAGCTCCTCCAGCTCCGCCGCCAGCTGGGATGCATAATCCTGCTGGCTGTCGCCGGACTGCTCCTTCGCCTTCTTGGGGGAGCCGGCCGTCGGCAGGATCAGCAGCAGCAGACCCAGCAGCGCCCCGGCGAGCGCAAGGGCAAGCTTTAGTTTCGGTCTTTCCGTCAGTTTTTTATGCAGTTCACCCAGCTGCATATTCCCACACCACCTCAACATCTCTCCCCAGCTCTTCCCGGAGGCTTTGGAGTATCGCTTCCTGGTCCGCTCCCGGGAAGAGCCTAAGCCTCACTTCGCTTAAATATATGCCGCCGGAGCTGTCGGTATTAACCACCGGCAGCAGCTCATAAATCTGGCCTTCAAACTGCTCCAGCACCGGCTGCAGCGCCCAGCAGACAAGGCTGCTGCCCACCTGCACCGACGAGCTCTGCACCTGCTGGCCCATGCGCTCGAGCTCCTCCTCGATGCTCAACCTCGAGAGGGCCTTTATGGCGGGTAGCAGCGCGCCCAGCAGCGCCCCGGTCATGGCGAGGCCCGTGAGCAGCTTTGCAATCTCCCTGAACCTTGTGCCGGACATGACCGACGCCACCGCCGAGCAGAGTATGGCGGCGGCCGCCACGGAAAATGCCGCCTCTTTCATACAGCTCCCCCCATCGAAACCGCCTGGCAGAGGCTCAGCACTATCACCACGAAAAACGCCACAAGAAAGGCCGTGTTCACATCCACCGCCGCCCTTATGGCGCCGCAGAGCACGCCGGGGCTTCCGCCGCCCAGGGCGTCGGCGGCGAAGGAGGCGATTTTAAGGCAGGCGCTGAGTGCGATTCCAAAGACTATGGGCGGCAGAAACAGCGCCAGCAGAGCGCAGACCCCCGCCGTGCCCACCCATCCGCCGGTGAGGCCCGCGGCCGACACCACCGTGCCCACCGCTCCGGAGACGGTGCTGCCCACGATCGGCACCGCCTCCCCCACCAGGAACCTGCCGGTCTTGAGGGCGGCAGAGTCGGCAGCTGCGGCTATGCCCAGCTGCATCCTCAGCACCGTTATGGCCACCGCCGCCGCGGTGCCCACCAGCCACTGTAGCGTCTTTTTTACCGCCGAGAGGGCCTTTGCGGTAAACTGCTGGGCCACGGCGCTCGCCGCCGCAAGACAGAGCATGGCGGCGTTGAGGGCAGGCATCACCGAGGACGAGAGAGCGAAGAGCCCAGTCACCGCGGCGGCGGAGAAGGCGGTGAGGGAGGCGGCGGCGGTGGGCCTGCCCTGGGAGACCATCACCCCGGCAAGGGTGGGCAGGTAGCCGGAAAAGAAATCCCCGGCGCTCTGCATCGCCCTCTCCGCCTGGCTGAGATAGCTGCCCACCGTCGCAAGGGCAACCCCCAGTATGCTAACCGAGGTGAATATCCCCAGCATGTAACGGTAGGCGCCGGAGGTGGATGGAAACACCAGCTGCTCCGCCACCGTCGCGACCAGCGCCACCGCCAGCACCCCTATGAGCAGCCGCACGGGAGCTTTTACGCTCTCTATCAGCTGCTGCTTCAGCTGGGAAAGAGTGTCCGTCACCTGCCCCATCAGGTCCGGAACCTGCTCCCCGTCCTCCTCGAGGTACCGCTCCACCGACTCCGGCAGTTCCCCGCTCAGCGCCGCCTCGGACCAGCCGCCGGACTCCAAAGCCTGGGCGGCCCGTGGCTGCAGCGCCGCCAGCAGCAGGAAGAGGACTGTAAATATCCTTCGCTTTACATTCATAGCTCTTTCAACATCTCCAGAAGTTGCTTTATGAGCGGCGCCGCCAGGGAGAGCATGGCCACCTTGGCGGCAAACTCGGTCTTGACGGCGAGGGAGGAAAAGCCGCTGTCCCGGCAGAGCGAACAGGCCATCTCCGCCACCAGAGAGAGGTAGGCCGCCTTTACCAGCGCCTGCATCCCCGCAAGGCCAAGGCCGGTGAGATAGCCCTCGGCCTGGGCGACGAGAGATGAGGTGAGGTCCACAAGGAAGATGGCCATCACCGCCGAGGCCCCCGCCAGCGCCGCCACCGCCATGGCGGTATTTACGCTCCTAAGATAGGAAAACACCACGCACATGCCCACCGCCAGGGCGGCCAGGGCGAGGAACTGCCCGCCGCTCAAAGCCCGAACAGCTCTATTACTCTTGTAAAGAGCTCGCTTATCTTTTCCAGCACCATGAGCATAACCACCACCGGGCCGGCCGGGGTGGTCATCATAGCCTGTTCCTCGCTGCCGGCCCTAATGAGCACCTGGTTCAGCACCGCCACCAGTATGCCCACGGCGGCTATTTTGAAGATGAAATCAACTTCCATGCTATCCCTCACATTATCATCACCGCCAGCGCAGCGCCGGCGAGAGAATATACCGACTTCATAAGCTTTGCGCGGCGCTCTGCCTCGCTCTCCAGCTCCTGCGCCGCCGAGAACAGCCGGCTTGACAGATCCTTCAGCGCGGCGGCCTCCTCCTTTGCGGAGGTTCTGCCGAGGCCCAGGAACGCCGCAGTTACCATCGGCCTGCAGCCCGGCAGCTGCTTTTCAAGAAGCGGGACGCTCTCCTCGGCCAGCGCCCGCGCAAGATCGTCGCCGGAGCGGGCCCGCCCGCAGGCGGCGGAGAAAAATGCGAGCTGCCGGTACTGACGCCGGGAGGCGAGTTCCGCCGATGCCTGCAGCACGCTCGCGCCCCGCAGCTCCACCAGCGACGCCATTTCGGCGAGCGCCTTTGAGAGCAAAGAGGCAAAGACGGCGCTCTGGCGCACCGGTCTCGCCCTCTCTGCGCCCAGCATGTAGCAGCAGAGGACCAGAATTACCGCTCCAATATATTTCATCCCTTCCCCGCCTCCATGCAGAGTATGCGGCCGGGGCGCCGCCGGGAGTCCAGAAAGATCACCAGCTGGAAAAGCTGCAGCACCGCCGCCGCGGCCCCCTCCGGCGGGGTACCCCTGGCGCTGTGGGCCGAGGCCACCACTGGTATGCCGGAGCGGAAGGAGTACTCCACCGCCGCTGCGTCCTCCCTGGTGGCTATCTCATCGCAGAGGATCACGTCCGGGGAGAGGTTCCGAAGGGCGATGGCGGCCGCGTCGGCTTTTGGGTACCCCACCAGAGAGTCCACCCTTAAGGGCCCAGCCAGCTCCGAGAGCGGCGGGGATATCTCCCCCTTTTCGTCCAGCAGGGCCAGGTTGAGCCCAAGGGCGGGGCCGGACATGAAGGCCGCTATGTCCCGAAGCATGGTGGTTTTGCCGCAGCCCGGCTCGCCGCAGACCAGCACCGAGCGCACACCGCTCTCGAGGCAGCCGTATATGCCTGCCGCGCAGCCCGGCACCGGCCGTGAGACCCTTATGCAGACCGAACTCACCGACGACACCCCGCCCCGCACCCCGGGGCTCAGCCTTCCGCAGACCGCGGCCCTGTGGCCGCCGGGCAGGGAGATGAACCCCTGCGCCAGCTCCTGCTCCCTTAGGTAGGGGGAGTAGCCGCAGAGGTGCAGCACCAGCTGCTGCAGCTGCTCCGCGCCGGGGACAAGCCGCTCCCCGCCGCTCTCCAGCCAGAGAGAGGCGCCGCTTCCCTCCACCGAAACGCCGCAGCCGGCCCGCACCCTTATTTCGCAGGCGGAATCCGCCGCCTGCTGCCCCACTGCAAGCAGCGGGTCCCGAAGCCAGTCCGGCAGCAGCTTTACCGCCGACAGATACTCCTTCAAGCGCAGGCCCCCTTTTTGTTCATACTTATTTTGGCCCCAGGCGCGAAATAACCGGGATTTCCGCCTGCGGCAAAACCGCCCAAAAAGCGCAAAAAAGCGCCCCCATCGCCGCCGAGGGCGAAGGGGACGCAAGGCAGGAAAGAATCAATTGTCAGCCGTTTACCATGGCCAGGAACTCCTCCTCGGTGAGCACCGGAACCCCGAGGGACCTCGCCTTTTCAAGCTTTGAGCCGGCGGCATCCCCGGCTACAAGGTAGCTGGTCTTTTTGGAGACGGATGAGGCGGCGGCGCCGCCGTTTGCCCGGATGAGTGCATTCGCTTCGTCCCGGCTGAGGGTGGAAAGGGTGCCGGTGACCACCAGGGTGAGCCCCGCCAGCCTGTCCCCGCTGCGGGAGCTGCGGTAGGTCATGTTGACCCCGGCGGCCCGAAGACTCTCCACCAGGTCCAGCGCCCCACTCTTTTTGAAGAACTCCTGCACCGAGAGGGCGATAACCTCGCCTATGCCGGGGATCTCGGCCATCTGC
Organism: uncultured Clostridia bacterium; assembly: GCA_944386255.1. GTDB lineage: Bacteria > Bacillota > Clostridia > Oscillospirales > Ruminococcaceae > CALXAK01. The sequence goes on along the minus strand of CALXAK010000113.1, from coordinate 27,256 downwards.
TGGGCGTTTGCGGAGATGATGCTGTCCATGTCCGGGAACCGCTCACAGATGAGGGTGGCCGCCCGCTCCCCCACGTTCCGTATGCCCATGGCAAAGAGCACCCGGTCCAGGTTGCGGTCCTTGGAGCCTTCCACGGCGGCAAGGATGTTGGAGGCGGACTTCTCCTTTATCTTGTCCAGGGTCATGAGCTGGTCCGCGGTGAGGGAGTAGATGTCGGCGGCTCCGTTCTTGAGGTAGCCGGCGGCTATGAGCTGGTCGATGGTGGCGGGGCCGAGGCCCTCGATGTCCATGGCCTTTTTGGAGACAAAGTGTATTATGTTGCGCCGCAGCTGCTCCGGGCACTCGGGATTGAGGCAGCGAAGGGCCGCCTCCCCCTCCAGCCTTGTGGCGGGTGCGCCGCAGCTGGGGCAGAGCTCCGGCATGCGGAAGGGCTCGCTCCCCTCGGGGTGGTCGTAGGCGCGAACTATCTCGGGAATCACGTCCCCGGCCTTGCGAACATCCACCGTGTCCCCGTCCCTTATACCCAGCTCGTTTATAAAGTCCTGGTTGTGCAGCACCGCCCGGGAAACGGTGGAGCCGGCCAGCAGCACCGGCTGGAACACCGCCGTTGGGGTAAGCACACCGGTGCGCCCCACCGACACCTCGATATCGAGGAGCTTTGTGCTCTTTACCTCCGGCGGGTATTTGTAGGCAAGGGCCCAGCGGGGGTATTTGCTGGTGGAGCCGAGGGTATCCCGGTCCCGGAGCTGGTCCAGCTTTATCACCGCGCCGTCTATGTCGAAGGGCAGCGACGCGCGCATCTCCCCTATCTTCTCTATCTCCCGCCAGACCTGTTGGAAGTCCTCGCAGACGTTGTAGGTGGGAGAGACGGTGAAGCCGAAGGCCTTGAGGGCATCCAGCGACTGAGAGTGCAGCTGGAAGGGCCTTGAACTCTGCTGGACGTTAAAAAGGAAGATGTCGAGCCCTCGGGAGGCGGTGACAGCCGGGTCCTTCTGGCGAAGGGAGCCGGCGGCGGCGTTGCGGGGGTTTTTAAAGGGCGCCGCCCCGTTCTCCTCCTGCTGGCGCACCAGCTTGAGGAAGTTGCTCTTGGGCATGTACACCTCTCCCCGAACCTCCAGGAACTCCGGTGCCCCCGAGAGATACTTTGGGATGGAGCTAATGGCCTTTATGTTGGCGGTGATGTTCTCCCCCACCAGGCCGTCGCCCCGGGTGGAACCCTCGGTGAGCTCGCCGTTTTGGTAGACCAGCGACACCGAGAGGCCGTCTATCTTGGTCTCCACCACGAAGGTCGCGTCCGGCAGCGTCTCCTTCACCTTCTGGATGTAGGCCTGCACCTCCTCTTTGGAGAAGGCGTCCAGCAGGCTCTCCATCTTAACCTTGTGGTGGACCTTGGAGAACTGCTCCGAGGCGGCGCCCCCCACCCGCTGGGTGGGGGAATCCCCGGTGCGGTACTGGGGGTACTGTTCCTCCAGCTCCCGCAGCTCCCGCAGCATGGCGTCGTACTGATAGTCGGGTATCTCGGGGGAATCCAGCTCATAGTAGAGCTTTGAGTGGCGCTGCAGCTCCCGCCGCAGCTGCTCAATTCTGTCTTTTGGGGAGAGAGTATCCATCATTCACTTCCGTTGCTCTGTTGGTTAAAGGCTCCAAAGTCCGCAAAGGACTCAGGCACGGTGCCGATTATAACCGTCTCCGCCACCGGCACGGTGAGGGTAACATCCGCCACCGTCCTGTAGGGGGCCACGATCACCGTCATGGAGACGGTGAACTCAATCATTATTCTGTGGCGGGTCTGGTTGATGCCGGCGCTGTCAAACTGATTTATCAGGTTGCTCTGGGCATAGGAGGCGGGCATCATCCTGAGCCTCACCGCTGGTCCGCGGCCGGAGAGCAGCTGTATGCCGGAGAGCGTCCCAAGGGGAATACTTATGTCCCTGGTCTCAATAGCCGAGAGCTCCCGGTTGACCGCGTCGGTGAGGCGGCTTTGGAGCATGTTTATCTCCACAATGTCGGTCTCAATGGAGGACACGGCCCCGTACACGTCATATTTTATGGAGACAAGATCGGCATATTCGGTGCCGGAGAGGCGAAGCTCGTTTACCACCGCGCTGTTGATTGCCGAGGTGGCCAGCACCTTGGCCTGAGAGCGGCAGATGGAGGTGACCACCGGCTCCATATTGTAGGAAACGTAAAAAACAAGCAGCGGCAGCAGCAAAAGGATGCACGCCGCTGCGATTCTGCGCCGCGAGCGCAGTTTTCGAGGCCTTTTCATAAGAACCCTCCCAAAACATGGATATTCGGGAGGGTTCCTGTATGTTACAGGGAGATGGCAGAGGACATGGCGAAGTAGCTCTTGTCGATGGTCTTGTGCATGGAGAGGGCTTCCTCAATGTCAAAGTCCATGACCTGGCCGTGCTTTTTGGCGATTATGCGGTTGCCAATGCCGTTGCCCAGCAGCTCCACCGCCTTGTAGCCCATGAAGCTCGCCATAATCCGGTCCTCGGTGGTGGGCCGGCCGCCGCGCTGCACATGGCCGAGGATGGTGGCCCGGGAGTCGATGCCGGTCTTCTCCTCAATCTGCTTTGCTATATCGGTGGCGCTGGCGGCTCCCTCTGCGACGATGATTATGAAGTGCTTTTTGCCGGTGCGCTGGGTGAAGAGCATGCGGTCGATTATGTCCCGGTCGATGTCGTAGGGGATCTCGGGGATGAGGATGGAGAGGGCACCGCAGGCGATGCCGGTGTTGAGAGCGAGGTAGCCGGCGTTGCGGCCCATCACCTCCACCACGCTGCACCTCTCGTGGGACTGGGCGGTGTCGCGAAGGCGGTCGATGGACTCCATGGCGGTGTTCATTGCGGTGTCGTAGCCTATGGTGTACTCGCTGCAGGCGACGTCGTTGTCGATGGTGCCGGGGATGCCGATGCAGGGTATGCCGGCGCGGCAGAGGTCCCGGGCTCCCCGGAAGGTGCCGTCGCCGCCGATGGTGACGAGGGCGTCGATGCCCCTGTCACGGCAGACCTCGGCGGCCTTCTCCACCCCGGCCTTGGTGTTGAACTCGTCCGACCTCGCGGTATAGAGTACGGTGCCGCCGCGGTGGATAATCTCGGACACCGAGCGCAGGTTCATCTCGCTCATGTCCCCGTTGAGAAGGCCCGCGTAGCCGCGGCGGATGCCCACCACCCGAAGGCCCTTGTAGATGGCGGAGCGAACCACCGAACGGATGGCCGCGTTCATGCCGGGGGCGTCTCCCCCGCTGGTTAGAACCCCTATTGTTTTAATATCGTAAGCCATGGTAATACCTCCATTTAAGGTCATTTTATCACAACATTGCCGTCGCCGAGGCGTTCCCGGAGCTCGGCAATGAGAGCTTCGCTTAGGGTGACTCTGAGGCTGTCGGGGGCGCTGAGGTACTGGCGGCGGCTCTCGTCGTAAATCACCACCGGAGAGATGCCGTCGAATATGCCCAGCACCGCCTTTACCCCTTTAAATAGCTGGCCCTGCATGGTGGGCACCTTTAGGTAGAGCTTTTTCACCGCCGGGGCCTGCGCCGCGGGCTTTGCCCCCTCCGGATAAACGCTGCTGCGCCGGGAACTGAACTCCTCCACAGTATACACCCCGGAGCAAACAAGTTTCACCGCCTCATCCTCCCGGACCGAGACCCTGGCGTTAACCACCACCACGTTGCCCGCCTTAAGCAGCTGGTTGTACTGCTCGAGGGTCTTTTGGAACACCAGCATCTCCGCACTGCCGGTGAGGTCCTCCACCAGGGCGTAGGCGATGGTGCTGTTGGACTTGGTGGTGCGAAGACGCAGCTGAGACAGGGCGCAGAGGATATTGAAGTTCCGGTTGTCCAGCCTCTGGGCGTCCTCAGACTGCAGCTCGGAAAGCCGCAGCTGGGAGATGCGCTGTATATCCTTTTCGTACTCCAGCAGCGGGTGGCCGGTGAGGTAGAGGCCGGTGACCTCCTTCTCCAGCCGCAGCAGCTCAGCGGTGTCGTACTCCTCCACATCCGGCAGCACCGCCTCGCTCTGGCGGGCGCTGGTGTCGGTGTCGAAGAAGCTGACCTGGCCCTCAAGGTTGCGGCGGCGGTCGTCGCTCACCGACTTCAGCACATTCTCGAGGCCCTGCACCATGCGGCGGCGGGGCAGGCCGAAGCTGTCGAAGGCGCCGCACTTTATGAGGTTCTCGATGGCGCGGCGGTTGACGTCCGTGCCCTTCTGCCTCTCGCAGAAGTCCAGGAAGGAGGTGTAGTCCCCTCCCCTCCGGCGCTCCTGCACGATGGAGTCTATGAGGCTGCGGCCCACATTCTTCACCGCCAGAAGGCCGAAGCGTATCTTCCCGTCCACCGGGGTGAAGCCGTACTCGCTGACGTTTATGTCCGGCGGCAGCACCTCTATGCCCAATCTCCGGCACTCGGATATATATTCTATCACCTTATCGGTATTTTCCAAGACGCTGGGGAGCAGCGCCGCCATAAATTCGGTGCGGTAGTGGCACTTGAGGTAGGCGGTGAGGTAGGCCACATAGGCGTAGGGGGCGGCGTGGGACTTGTTGAAGGCGTAGGAGGCGAAGCTCGCCATCTCGGCGTAGAGCTCCTTTGCCACCTGCTCGGGGATGCCCCTTTTGAGGCAGCCGTCGCAGGCCTTGCCGGGCTGGTCGCTGCCGTAGATGAATATCTGCCCCTCCTCCTCCATTATGGCGTGCTTCTTTTTTGCCATGGCCCGGCGGACAAGGTCTGCCTGGCCGTAGGAGAAGCCCGCCAGGTCCCGGAAGATCTGCATCACCTGCTCCTGGTAGACGATGCAGCCGTTGGTGACCTCCAGGATGGGCTTTAAAAGGGGGTGCTTGTACTTTATGCGCTCGGGGTTGTGGCGGTTGGCGAGGTAGGTGGGGATGGAATCCATGGGGCCCGGCCGGTAGAGGGAGATGACAGCTATGAGGTCCTCAATGCCGGTGGGTTTTAACCCCATTATCACCTGGCGCATGCCGGCGGACTCCATCTGGAACACCCCCTCGGTGTCCCCGGAGGAGAGCATCTCGTAGGTCGCCTTGTCGTCCAGGGGAATGCGCTCCGCCTTAAAGCCCGGCACCCTTTTTGCAATCGACTTTTCGGCGTCGTCTATTACGGTGAGGGTGCGAAGGCCGAGGAAGTCCATCTTGAGCAGGCCCAGCTCCTCGATTACCCCCATGGGGTACTGGGTGACAATCTGCCCGTCGTTCAGCTGCAGCGGCACATAGTCGCTGGCTTCGTCACGGGTTATCACCACCCCGGCCGCGTGGGTGGAGGCGTGGCGGGGCATGCCCTCCACCTTAAGGGAGAGGTCCAGAAGGCGCTTTACCTCCGGGTCCTCCTGGTAGAGCTTTTTTAGCTCCTGGGTGCTCTCGAGGGCGGTCTCCAGCTTTATGCCGAGGGTCTGGGGGATGAGCTTTGCCACCCTGTCCACCTGGGCGTAGGGCATGCCCAGTACCCGGCCCACGTCCCGTACTGCGGCCCTCGCCGCCATGGTGCCGAAGGTGATTATCTGGGCCACATGGGTGCTGCCGTACCTGCGCACCACATAGTCTATCACCTCGCCCCGGCGCTCGTAGCAGAAGTCCACGTCAAAGTCCGGCATGCTGACCCGCTCCGGGTTCAAAAACCTCTCGAAGAGCAGGTTGTATTTTATGGGGTCCATGCCGGTGATGCCCATGCAGTATGCCACGATGCTGCCCGCTCCGGAGCCCCTGCCGGGGCCCACCGGTATTCCGTTTCGCCTTGCATAGGAGATGAAGTCGTGGACTATCAAAAAGTAGTCCACATACCCCATCTGCTCTATTACCCCCATCTCGTAGTCAAAGCGGGCGCGGATTTCGGGGGTGATCCCGTCGCCGTAGCGCTCCTTTAGGCCCTGCTCCCCAAGCTTTTTAAAGAAGCTCAGGTTGTCCATGCCGTCCGGGGCCTCAAAGCGCGGGAACTTTGTAGCTCCAAAGGAGAAATCGAAGTTGCACTTCTGTGCCACCAGGGCGGTGTTGGTGACCGCCTCGGGGGCATAGGAGAAGAGCTTCGCCATCTCCTCGGTGCTCTTTACATAGAACTCCTCGGTCTTGAACTCAAGGGTATCGTCGTCGTCGATGGTGTGGTTGGTCTGGATACATATGAGGGCGTGCTGCATGGCGGCGTCCTCCTTCTGCACATAGTGGCAGTCGTTGGTGGCCACAAGGGGTATGCCGCAGTCGGAGGCGAGGCGGATGAGCTCCGGGATTATCCGCTGCTGCTCCTCTATGCCGTGGTCTTGAAGCTCGATGTAGTAGTTGCCCTCGCCGAAGGTCTCTTTGTACCAGAGGGCGGTGGCGCGGGCGGCGTCGGTGTTGCCGGCAAGCAGGGCCTGAGGTATCTCTCCGGCGAGGCAGGCGGAGAGGGCGATAAGCCCCTCGTGGTACCGCTCCAGCAGCTCCCGATCCACCCGGGGCTTGTTGTAAAAGCCGTCTATGTTGGCCTCGCTCACCAGCTTTATGAGGTTCTGATAGCCGGTGGCGTCCTTGCAGAGCAGCACCAGATGGTAGGAGCTGGAGTCGATGCGGTAGACCTTGTCGAACCGGGTGCGCTGGGCCACATAAACCTCGCAGCCGATGATGGGTTTTATTCCCCTTTTCTTGGCGGCCTTGTAGAAGTCCACGCAGCCGTACATAACCCCGTGGTCGGTGATGGCCACGGCGCTCTGGCCGAGCTCCGCCACATGGTCCATCAGCTGCTCTATTCGGCAGGCGCCGTCCAGCAGGCTGTACTCGGTGTGGAGATGAAGGTGCACAAAAGAGGCCGGGTCAAGCTTCGGCATGCTGTTCCTCCCGTAACATGCGGGCCATCGCCCGTATCCTCGCGAGCCGGTGGCTAACCCCGGACTTTGAAAGCCTTGTCTCGCAGAGCTCACCCAGCTCCGAGAGGGACAGCTCCGGGTTCTGCAGCCGAAGCCGGGCGATCTCCCCCAGCTCCTCCCCCAGGGACTCCGGGCCGCGCACCGAGAGAATGAGGTTGATGTCCTCGGCGTCCGACTGGGCTGCCGCCACCGTCTTTACTATGTTGGCGCTCTCGCAGTTCAGGCGGCGGTTGACGTTGTTGACGATCTCCTTGTAAATCTTGAGGTCCATGAGCTTCATGGCGCCGTCGGAGGCGCCCATAAAGGTGAGCAGGTCCTCTATGCGGCCGCTCTCCTTGAAATAGGCAACCTTGGAGTAGCCCCTCTCAAGCCTGCCGGGTACAAAGCCCTGGCTCTCCAGCAGCCGGCAGAGGTCGGAGAAGAGCCCCTGGCGGTGGGTGGAGAACTCCATGTGGTAGCCGCTCCTCGGGTCGCACACACTGCCCGCGGCCACAAACGCCCCGGAGATAAAGGCCCCCGGGCAGCCGCCGCAGAGGAAGGCCGAGTCCTGCACCCGCAGGCTCTGCTCTTCGCCGGTGTGGCCGAAATCGAAGAAGAGCCGGTCGATGCTGTCCCGGTGGGTGAGGCGAAAGGAGCAGGAGCGCTGGTTGGAGCGCATCTCCCCCGCCCCCCGGTCGTAGCCGAGGGAGGAGTAGACGGAAAGTATGCCATCCAGCATCTCCTCGCTGGGCGCGGAGATCACCACCTCCTCCTGGGAGAAGGCGGGGGAAAACATCAGCACACCGTAGAGAAAGGAGAGCTCACAGCAGTCCTTGCGCCGGGCGGCGATGATATCCATTTTGCATTCCGAGCTGAAAGACATTTGTACACCTAAAACAGCTTGTTGATATCCCGGTGGATGGCCTTGGAGTGGTAGCCGAGGCCGCAGATAAAGTGGTTTATCTCCTCACACACCGCCACCGAGCGGTGGTGGCCACCGGTGCAGCCGATGGAGATGACCAGCTGGCTCTTGCCCTCTTTTATGTAGAGCGGCAGCAGATAGCCCAGCAGCTCCCTTGTGCGGCTGAGAAAGCCCCGGGTGGCCTCGCTCTTCAGCACATAGTCTGCCACCGGCTCGTCCAGTCCGTTGAGGTCCTTTAGCTCCGGCAGGTAGAAGGGGTTGGGCAGGCACCTCACGTCCAGCACAAGGTCCGAGTCGGAGGGGATGCCGTGCTTAAAGCCGAAGGAGACGCAGCTTATGGACATGCGGGTGTCGCCGCCGTCGGAAAAGATGGAGAGCACCCGGTCCCGCAGCTGGGAGCTGGAGAGGATGGATGTGTCTATGTTGTAGTCCGCGAGGGCCGCCACCGGGCGCATGAGCTCCTTTTCGTCCCGGATGGCCTCGGCGGTGGTGAGGTCCCCTCCGGCAAGGGGGTGCTTGCGGCGGGACTCGCTGTAGCGGCGCTCTATGACCTCGGCGTCGGCGTAGATGTAGAGGATTTTGTAGTCTATGCCCAGCCTGCGCAGCTCGGAGAGGCAGTCGAAGATGCCCCCGAAAAGCTCGCCCGTCCTGAGGTCGGTGACGGCGGCAACCCTGTCAAACCTGCCCACCTGGGACACAAGGTCGGCGAACTGGGGGATGAGCTTTGCGGGGATGTTGTCAATGCAGAAATAGCCTATGTCCTCGAGGGTATGGGTGACCTGGGTCTTTCCGGCGCCGGAAAGGCCGGTGATTATGAGAATCTCCATAGGCTACCTCCCCATAAACCTCACTTCGCACTCCAGGAGATAGCCCGTTTTTTCAAGCACCGTCTCCCGGACCCTGTTTATAAGCTCGATTATGTCGGCGGTGGTGGCGCCGCCCCTGTTTACCACAAAGCCGCAGTGCTTTTCGCTCACCGCTGCGCCCCCCACCGAAAAGCCCCGCAGGCCGCACTGTTCTATTAGCGCGCCGGCAAAGGCTCCCTCCGGCCGCTTGAAGGTGCTGCCGCAGCTGGGCAGGTTGAGGGGCTGCTTGTCCCGGCGGCGGGACATGAAGTCCTCCATCCGGCGGCGGATGGACTCGGGGCGGTCGGGAGCAAGTTCGAACGCCGCCTCGAGAATCACATAACCCCCGGCCTGAAAGGCGCTTGTGCGGTAGCCGAGGCCGCAGCAGTCCGCAGGGAACTCCTGCTCGCTGCCGTCCGGGCAGAGGGCCCTCACCGAGAGGAGGATGTCCTTTATCTCTCCCCCATAGGCTCCGGCGTTCATGAACACCGCGCCCCCCACCGTGCCGGGTATTCCGAAGGCGAACTCCGCCCCCGAGAGCCCGGACGAGGCCGCGCACTCGCAGAGGTCCCGGAGCCTTGCCCCGGCGGAGCACAGGATGCGCCGGCCATCTGCCGACAGCTCGGGACGCATGTTCCTTGTGCAGACCACGGCTCCCGGGTAGCCCTCGTCCGGCGCCACCAGGTTTGAGCCGTTGCCCATGAGGAAGAATTGCTCTCCGGCGCCCTTAAGGCCGCGCACCGCCGCTTTCAGCTGCCCGGGAGTCTCCGGCAGCAGCATGCAGGCGGCGGGGCCGCCGGTGCGAAAGCCGGTGTAGCCCGAGAGAGGCTCGTCAAACAGCGCCCTGCAGCCGGCTGCAGAAGCTATCTCTCCTATGGCGTTTCTGTCCAAAGTTATCCCCCTCAATAGCTCTCGAGGCCCAGCTTCTCCATGAGTTCCTTGGCGGAATTGTAGCCCATCTTCTTCTCGCGGTTGTTCATGGCGGCGGTCTCGAATATGACGGCAAGGTTTCGGCCGGGCATCACGGGTATGGTGAGCTTGGGGATGCGCACCCCGAGGATGTCGATGGTCTCGTCCTCAAAACCCACCCGGTCGTAGGTCTTGTCCTTCACCCAGTGCTTCAGCTCTATTACAAGGTCTATGCGCTCCGAGAGCTTTATGGCACCCATGCCGAAGATGCGCCGGACATTTACAACCCCTATGCCCCGCAGCTCTATGAAATTCCTAATGTTCTCCGGGGCCATGCCGACTATGGTGCGGTTGGACACCTTGCGCAGCTCCACCGCATCGTCCGCCACAAACCTGTGGCCGCGCTTTACCAGCTCTATGGCGGCCTCGCTCTTGCCTATGCCGCTGTTGCCGAGGATGAGTATGCCCTCGCCGAACACCTCCACCAGCACACCGTGGCGGGTGATCCTGGGGGCCAGCTCCACCGAGAGGTAGGAGATGGCGGAGGCCATGAAGTTGGAGGTGGTGTCGGTGGAGTGAAGCAGCGGCACCGAATACTCCTTGGCAAAGGGTATGAGGGGTGAAAAGTCGAAGTTTACGCTGTGGCTGCCGGAGATGACCACCGCGGGGGGCCGGTACTTGAAGAGCAGGTCGATGGCCCGGGCGCGCTCCTCGGCGCGGAGGCTGTTTATGTAGGCAACCTCCACGTTGCCGCATATCTGCACCCGCTGGCGCTCAAAGTGCTCGGTAAAGCCGCTCAGCAGCAGCCCGGCGCGGTTTATCTCGGCGGAAAAGATCTCCCGCTCGTCCCCGTCCTCCGGCATGTAGATGGGGAAAAGGGACAGCTCTTTGATGAATTCGTTGAGCTTTAGCGAATATATCATGGCGCGCCTCCCGAGCTCTATATTTGTAATGATATTTTACAACATACCGCCCCGAGTTTCAATCAAAGATAGGGAGCGAGCTCCGCAGAATTTTTGACCCTAAGGCCCATTATCTCCTCGCCGTCGGAGGATATTGCCTTGAGATAGAGCTCCAGCACCGGGAGCCGGGCGGAAAAACCCGCGGCGAAGGACCGCTGCACCCTGAAAACGTTGACCGGCTGCTGCTCCAGAGCGTCGTCCAGCTGGTCCGCCAGGGCGGTGCCGCCGCCGAAGTTCTGTTCCGGCAGTCCGATGCAGCTGCCCTCATAGAGGAAGATGCCGGCCTTGTCCGGCACGCCGTAGTTTTCCATGGTGGCGAGAAGGGTGCCGAAGCCGAAATTCACCGCCTCTCCCCCCACCACCACCGCCGCCATGTGGTCAAAAAACAGCATTGGCTCCCTGCGCAGAAGGCGCAGGAACGCCTCGTCGCAGCTCTCCCCCGAGGCCGAGACCAGAAAGCTGCCGTACCCGCTCCCCTGCTGCTCCTCGGGTGTGTAGCAGAGGGCCGCAAGGTGGAAGTCTCCACCCTCTCCGTCGCAGATGAGGGCGCCCACCAGCACCCGCTCCTTTATCTCCGGGAAGTTTTTAAAGCCGGTTGAGGCCAGGGCCACAAGCAGCAGAAAGACCACGGTTACAGCTCTTTTCACAGTGCACCTCCAACAAGCGCCGCCACCGCCGCGGGCAGGGCCAGCAGCAGGGTGCTGCGGCGGTAATCCCTGCCGATGCTGCGGGCGGCGGTGAGCAGCAGGCCGGACATGGCGGCCACCGCCACCCCGACAAACGCCATCACCACAAGGCTCAGCAGCACCGGGGAGAACCTGTCCGCAACCGCATAGGCAAGGTAGAAAAACGGGGCCCTGATGTACCCTCTCAGCGGGCCCAGGGCTGAGTAGAGCATGAGACCCAGCAGGGACTTTATGAGCAGCGACAGCAGCGCCGACCACCTCGCCGGCGCCGCCGGTCCGCCGGTACAGCTGCCGGAGAGCTCCGCCGCCACCAGCGCCGGCAGCGGGAGCAGCAGCAGCGCCGCCAGCTCCGGCGAAGGGCTTATGGGAAAGGACTCCCTCAGCAGCGGCCAGCTGAGGTAGCTGCGGCAGAAGGCCGCCAGCAGCACCGTTGCCGCCGCGGAAAAGCCAAGGGCAATTGAGGAAAACCTGCCCACCGCCTCGCAACCGGAGCCCGCGGAGCGCATTGCGACTCCCACAAGGGCTATGGCCAGGAGCTTTGGCGTGGGGGTATCTATGCCGTACTCGGTGGCGGCGGAAAAGCAGAAGGGAGCGAGGGTAAAGGCGGCGAGACAGTAGCAGGCGGCCGCGGTTTTTAGCGCCTTTTTCGCCGAGAGTAGCGAGGAAATGCGGGGTGACACGGCCATCAGCAGCGACTCAGCGGCGCAGTAGACGAGAAGGCCCGCGCATCCCTTGCTGAACTGCAGGAATGAGAAGAAGGGCAGCAGCGACACCGAGACCACCACCGCCATCAGCTGTGACAGCGAGATCTTTCCCTTATCCACGTCTTTTCCTCCACTTCGAGCCGGGCAGGTCCCCGAGGCCCCGGTCCCGCTTTGCCCCGGCCCTGCTCTTGACCAGAAGTCCGTCCACAAAGAGCGCGGACCCGAGGGGGCTCAGCGGGGAGAGGTAGGGCAGGCCGTAGGTGTTGACCGCGCTTATCTCCACCAGCACCGCCATTAGCCCTAGTGCGACCCCGGTAAAGCCGAACACCCCGCCGACCAGGATAAACAGAAGCCTCAGCACCGTCACCGGCTCGTACAGCATGGGGATGGTAAAGGTCATGACCATGGTGATGGCCACCACCATGACCATGGTGGGGCTGACTATGCCGGCGCTCACCGCGGCCTCCCCCACCACCAGCGCCCCCACAAGGCTTATGGCGTGGCCCACGGGGCGCGGCAGGCGCAGCCCCGCCTCCCGGACCACCTCGTATATGAGGTCGATACAGAGCGCCTCCAGCATTATGGGCAGGGGTAGCTTGCGCTGGGCGGAGACGCTGTTGAAGAACAGCTCGAGGGGGATTATCTCGGGAAAGGAGTCCGCCGCAGCCACATAGAGCCCCGGCAGCAAAAAGGCGATGAAGAACGAGAGGTAGCGTATTATTCGTATAAAGCTGGAATAGTAGGGCCGGTTGGTGTAGTCGTCAAAAGCCTGGAAGTTCTCATAGAAGAGGTAGGGCACCAGCAGGGCGAAGGGTGCGCCGTCCACCAGTATGGCGACCCTGCCCTCCGCGAGTTTTGCGCAGAGGGTGTCGGGGCGCTCGGTGTGGCCCACCCCGGAAAAGAGGCCGGTACCCTTGTTTTCAAAAAACGGCTGGATAAAGCCGGACTCCAGCACAAGGTCTATCGTGATGTCCCGGAGCCGCTGGCGGACCATCCGCACCAGCTCCCCCGGGGCCCGCCCGGCGAGGTAGACCACCGACACGTCGGTCTTGCTCTTGAGGCCCACACGGTAGTTTTCGAACACCAGGTCGCGGGTCTTGAGCTTGCGGCGGATAAGGGTCATGTTTATGCGTATGGGCTCAACAAAGCCCTCTCTCGAACCCCGGACGTTCTCCTCGGAATAGCTCTCGGAGATGGAGCGGAACTGGAAGCCCTGGGCCGGGAAGACCACCGCACTGCCGCAGCCCTCTATAAAGAGCAGTATGCAGCCGGACATGATGTTGTATATGCACTCCTCCATCTCCCGACAGAGCTTTGCCCCGAAGACGGTGAGCCTGCCCTCCACCAGGTCCTTTGCAAAGCTCTCGGGGGAGAGCACCCTTGTGGGGGGCAGTTTTTTGAGCTCCCGAAACAGCACCAGCGCCGCCATCTCGTTGTCCACCATGCCGTCGCACCAGACGGCGGATATGCCGTGCCCCGCCGCCTCAAGGCGGGAGCTTACGATGTCCGCCGAATCCCGGCAGAGCTCCTTTACCCGAAGCTCATTCCCGCGGGAACTTGTTGAAACCTGCTCCTTCTGCATGTCGTAAACGCCTCCTCGGACCTTTGCCGGTTTTCATACGGTTATTATTGCGAAAGCTGGCAAAAATAATCCCAGTAAGACGGGAGGCCTTTTGATGATCCTGGTATTTGTGCGCACGCTGGTGGTGTATTTTTCGGTAATTGCCATAATGCGTTTTATGGGCAAGCGGCAGATAGGTGAGCTGCAGTCCAACGAACTTGTGACCACCATACTCATATCCAACCTCGCCTCCCTGCCCATTGAGGAGACCGACCTGCCCATGACGGCGGTGGCCATACCGATTCTCCTCATAGTCTCGCTGGAGGTGCTGGTGTCCTACGCCATTGTAAAGCTGCCGAAGCTGGCCCAGGCCATATCCGGCAGCAGCAGGATTGTTGTGCTGGACGGGCATGTGGACCAGAAGGCCCTCAAGGAGCTGCGCTACACCATGGACGACCTGCTGGAGGCGCTGCGGCAGAAGAACATATTTGACCTGCGGACCGTGAACTTTGCCGTGGTGGAGACCAGCGGCAAGCTCAGCGTAAAAACCAAGGGCCACGACAACAAGGGCGACCCCGGCGCGGAGCAGAAACCCATACAGTTCCCTCTGGTGGTGGAGGGGGAGCTGAACACCCAGTTTCTCGAGGCCTGCGGGGTGGAGAAAAAGTGGGTGCTGCAGCAGCTGGAAAAGGGCGGCACCGGGCTCAAGGACGTGCTGCTGATGCAGTGCGACTGCGACAGGAACTACTACATTCTCTGGAAGGCATAGGCGTATGAGGATAAAGGCTGCGGTAACCATCCTTATTTTTCTGGCGGGCATCACCGCATTTGCCACCTTTAAGACGGTGACGGTCTGCGGCGAGATGCAGCAACTGCTGCAAAAAACCGAGGAGCTCGCCGAGAGCGGGGACTTTCCGGCGGCCCACGAGGCGCTGCAGCAGTTCCGGGCGCTGCAGAAAAGGAGCGACCCCTGGCTCACCGCCTTTGTGGACCGCACCTACAGGTTTGAGCTGCGCAACAACTGCGCGTCGCTGGAAAACTACCTGAGGGAGGACACTCTCGAGGATTTTTTTGCCGACTCGGAGCGGGTGCTCATTACCCTCGACATAATCTCCGACTCCATGGTGCAGGTTTTTTAAAGCAGAAAAAGCCCCGCGCGGCAGGCCGCGCGGGGCAAAGCTGCTCTATTTTGCCTTGGGGAGGCGCACCTCCACCGCGGTCCCCTCTCCGGGGTAGCTGGTGAGCTTTATGCTGCCGCCGAGGCGGGCGACGGCGTGCTTTACAATCGAGAGCCCGAGTCCGGTGCCGCCGGAACTCCTGGAGTGGCTCTTGTCCACCCGGTAGAACCGCTCAAACACCCGGCTCTGGTGCTCCTCTGGGATTCCGATGCCGGTGTCCTGCACCCTTATGAGGGCGGACCCATCCTCCTCCCTGACCTCTACATCAACGCTGCCGCCGGGGCGGTTGTACTTTACGGCGTTGTCGGCGAGATTGTAGACAATCTCCCCCACCAGCCGCCGCGGCGCGAGGATTTTAACCGACTCGCCCGCCGCCTTTATCTGCACCCATCTCTCGGCCGCCGCCTGCTCCAGTGAGTGGGCGGTGTCCTTCGCAAGTTCCAGCAGCTCCACCTCCTCGCAGGGCAGCTCCGCCCCCTCGTCCAGCTGGGAGAGGCGGATTATGTCGTCTATGAGCGCCACCAGCCTTGAGGCCTCGGTGCGGATTCTGCCGGTAAAGAGCTGCATGTCCTCCGGCTTTACAAGGCCCTTTTCAATGAGCTCAGCGCTGCCCATAATGGACTGCAGCGGGGTTTTGAGCTCGTGGGAGACGTTGGCGGTAAACTCCCGGCGGCTGCGCTCGGCGTCCGCCTGCTCGGTGATGTCGAACACCAGCACCGCGGTGCCGGCCACCTCCCCGTCGGACTCTATCCTGCTGAGATCCAGCTGGTACTCCCTGCCGCCTCTGGTTATGTGGGTCTCCCCGTGGCCCTTCTGCTTCGCCTCCCGCAGGGCGGTGCTCACCTCGTGGCTGCGCTCGAGGGTCAAAAAGCTCTTTTCAACACAGGACTCGTCCGCCCCGAAGGCGTCCATGGCAGCGCGGTTGATGCTCACTACCATGTCCTTTGCGTTCAGCAGCACAAGTCCCTCCTTCATGCTGCCGGTAATCTGGGTGAACTCCTCCTGGCGCTGGCGGAGCTGCTGCATCTGGGCGTCAATGAGCCGGTGCTGCTGGTTTATGCGCAGCAGCAGAGGCGAGAGCTCGTCATAGGTGTCGTTTTCCAGGGGATTCTCGAGGTCCAGGTGGTTGAGCGGGTCCACAATTCTTCTGGACACCCGCTTTGCCAGCGCCGCCGACAGCACCAGCGCCACCGCGGCCACCAGCAGAATAGGGCTGAGCATGCTTATGGTGAGGGAGCCAAGGGTCATGCGGCTCACCGAGACCCTGAGCACCGTACCATCGTCCAGGCGGCGTGCATAGTAGATGGTCTTTTGCAGCAGTGTGTCAGAATATCTCGTGCTTTCCCCCACACCGGCAAGCGCTGCTTCGCGAAACTCTTCTCGACCGGCGTGGTTCTCCATGGATGCAGCACCAGCCTGGTTGTCAAAGAGCACCTTTCCATCCTGTGCAATCCAGGTAAGCCTTATACGGCTGGTGTCAAGGCTCTCCAGGTAATCACTGCCCTGTGTCTCCACGGCAGCTGCGGCAAGCTCCAGCTCGTCCCGCAGCTGGTTCTCCTGAACGGTGGCAAAATAGCTGTAGAGGCAGCCCATTATTATCACAAGGCTCGCCGCCAGCACCGCCGCCGCCACCGCGACGGTGGATCTGAATATCCTCTTGGTCATTGGGGGACCTCCAGTCTGTAGCCAACACCCCTCACGGTCTCGATCATGCTGCCGCAGGAGCCGAGCTTTTTGCGCAGAGTGCGGATGTGCATATCCACCGTGCGGGACTCTCCGATGTAATCGTCGCCCCAGATATCCTGGAAGAGCTGTTCCCTTGAAAATGCAATGCCTGGATGGGCGAGGAAAAGCCGCAACAGCTCAAACTCCTTGAAGGTGAGGTTAACCCGCTCGCCGAAGGCGTATACCGTGCGCTCAGAAGGGTTTAAAAGCAGGCCGCCCGCCTCCAGCCGGGGCGCACTGCCCTGTGTGCCACTGCAGCGCAGCACCGCCTTTACCCGGGAGACCATCTCCATCATGCCGAAGGGCTTGACAAGGTAATCGTCGGCGCCGAGGTCAAGGCTCTGGATCTTGTCGTACTCCATACCCTTGGCTGTGGCCATTATCACCGGTATACCGCAGAGCTCCGGGTCGTTTTTCATGGAAACCAGCAGCTCCACTCCATCCTCGCCAGGCAGCATAACATCCAGCAGCACAAGGTCCGGCCGCTCGCTGCGCAGCGCCTCCCGGAAGGAGCCGGCGTCTGCAAAGCCCTGGGCGGAAAAGCCGGTGGCCTTGAGGGTGTAAATTTCAATATCTCTTATGCTCGCGTCGTCCTCAACGCACCAGACTGTCATGCCTTCTCCTCTCCGTGCACGCCGGTGACCGAGTACACCACCCAGCTGGCGATGTTGGTGGCGTGGTCGCCGATTCGCTCGAGGTACTTTGCCACCATGAGCACATCCAGCACATACTCCCCTTCCTGGGGCTTTGAGACCAGCGCCTCAATCAGCGACTGCTTGATGCGGGCGAAGTAGCCGTCCACAACGTCGTCCCGGCCTATCACCTCTGCGGCGAGGGAGGTGTCCCGGTCCACAAAGGCGGTTACGCTGTCGGTGACCATGGCGATGGCGGCCCTCGCCATCTCCCCTATGCGGCCGAGCTCTCTGTCCTCCCGGCCGGCCATGAAGGGGGCCATCTCGGCGATGTCCTCCGCCTGGTCGCCTATGCGCTCCATGTCGGTTATCATGCGAAGGGCAGCGGATATGAGCCGCAGGTCCCCCGCCACCGGCTGCTGCTGCAGCAGCAGCTTCAGGCAGAGCGACTCTATCTCCCGCTCCATGTTGTTTATCTCTCTCGAGAGGGGGACCACCCGGGAGGCGAGCTCACCGTCTCCCCCCAGCAGCGCCTTGGCTGCGAGGGCAATGGACTCCTCGCAGAGCGCGCCCATCTCAATGAGCTTGCTGTTTAGCTCCTGCAGCTGCTGGTCAAACCTGCTTCTCATCAGCCGAACCTCCCCGTGATGTAGTCCTCAGTCCTTTTGTCGGTGGGGGACGCGAAAATTCTGTCGGTGCGGCCGTATTCGATCAGCTCCCCCAGCAGGAAAAATGCTGTGCTGTCGGAGATTCTCGCGGCCTGCTGCATATTGTGTGTCACTATCACTATAGTGTACCGGGAGCGCAGCTCCATTGCAAGCTCCTCGATTTTTGAGGTGGAGATGGGGTCCAGGGCGGAGGTGGGCTCGTCCATGAGCAGCACCTGGGGCTGCACCGCCAGCGCCCGCGCTATGCAGAGCCGCTGCTGCTGGCCGCCGGAGAGGCCGAGGGCGGACTTTTTGAGCCGGTCCTTCACCTCGTCCCAGATGGCCGCGTCCCGAAGCGAGCGCTCCACAATGTCGTCCAGCTTGGCCCTGCCGGTTACCCCGTGGGTCCTGGGGCCGTAGGCCACGTTGTCGTAGACGCTCATGGGGAAGGGGTTGGGTTTCTGGAACACCATGCCTATCTCCCGGCGAAGCCCGTTTACGTCCACCGACGGGTCATAGATGTCCTTGCCCTTGTATTCAACCTTTCCGGTTATCTTTACCCCCGGCACCAGGTCGTTCATGCGGTTTAGGGTCTTAAGGAAGGTGGACTTGCCGCAGCCGGAGGGGCCGATGAGGGCGGTAATGCTCTTTTCCTCGATCTCTATGTTGACCTCTTTCAGCGCCTTGGTGCTGGAGTACCAAAGGCACAGGTCCCTAGCAGTTATGATGCTCATATATTTCTCCGCTTTTTGTAGTATTTTGCCACAAGTGTCGCCGACAGGTTTACCAAAACGGTGAGCAGCATGAGGATGGAGGCGATGGCGAACGCCACCTGGAACTCCCCGTCCTCCTTTGCATAGACATACATGGCGACGGTGAGGGTGGCTCCGGCGCTGCCGAGGCCCTCAAAAAAGCCGTGGAGCACATGGGCAAAACCCGCGGTGTAGAGCAGCGCCGCCGACTCGCCTAGGATTCGGCCCACCGAGAGGATGCAGCCGGTTATTATGCCGTCCACGCAGCCCGGCAGCACCACCGTGCGTATCACCCGCCATCTGCCGGCCCCGAGGCCGAAGGCCCCCTCCCGGTAGCTCTGGGGCACCGTTTTGAGGCTCTCCTGGGTGGTGCGCATAACGGTCGGCAGGTTCATGATGACCAGAGTCAGAGCGCCCGCCATTATAGAGGTGCCGAGGCCAAAGTAGGTGCAGAAGAACAGCATGCCCACAAAGCCGTAGATGATGGAGGGTATGCCGGAGAGGGTCTCGGCGGCATACTCAATCATGGCGACCACCCGCTTGTTGCGGGCGTATTCGGTGAGATAGATGGCCGCCCCCACCCCGAGGGGGAGCACCACCGCGAGGGTGGCGATGACGATGTAGATGGTGTTGAGTATGTCGGGGAGTATGCCGATGCGGTCCTCAAGGTAGCTGGGTTTGGTGCTCAGCAGCTCCCAGGTGATGGAGGGCAGCCCCTTTGCAAGTACATACGCCACCATAAACACCGCCAGCGCCGCGGTTATGAGGAAGGAGAGGGTCATCAGGGCGCGCATTAGGGCTATGTAGGCCCGGCGCCTTTTAGAGAGAGGCTTGTCCATGGTGCTTTTATCCCTCCCGGCTTCGCTTTAAAAAGTAGTTGAGGGCGGCGTTTATCAGCAGTATGAAGAAGAACAGCACCAGCGCTATTGAGAAGAGCGCCTGGCTCTGGAGGCTGCCGGTGGTGGCATAGGACATTTCGCTGGAGACGGCGGTGGTGAGAAACCGAACGCTCTGGAAGAGCGAGGGCATGTTGGGCGCGTTGCCCGAGACCATTATCACCGCCATGGCCTCCCCTATCGCCCTGCCCACACCCAGCACCACCGCCGCGGCGATGCCGCTCTTGGCCGCCGGGACCGAGACCCTGAAGCAGGTCTCCACCGGGGTGGCGCCGAGGGCGAGGGAGGCGTCCTCATATTCCCTGGGCACCGCCTCAAGAGCGGTGAGGGAAACCTTTATTATGGAGGGCAGTATCATCACCGCCAGCACTATCATGGCCGCCAGCAGGCTGGCGCCGTCCGGGAGGCCGAAGACCTTCCGTATACCGGGGACCAGAACCATCATGCCCACAAGGCCGTAGACCACCGACGGTATACCCGCCAGGAGACTTACGGCGGCGCCCACCAGCTCCTTGGTCCTGCTTTTGGCGAACTTTGCAAGGTAGACCGCCGTGAAGAATCCCACCGGCACCCCCACCACAAGGGCTCCGGCGGTGCCGTAGATGCTGGTGAGGATAAAGGGCAGTATGCCGAAACTCGGCTCGGCAGCGGTGGAGGCCCACTGTTTGCCGAAGATAAAGTCGAAAAAGCCTATATTCACTATTCCGGGTATGCCCGAGACCACAAGGTAAACGGTTATCAGCAGCACAAGGCCCACCGTTATAAGACCCAGTATCAGGAAGAACCCGTGAATCACCTTTTCAAAAATCTGCTTGCTTTTCTGCTTCATTCTGCCAGCCTTTCAAATAGTGTTGCGGCGGGCCTGCGCCGCAGGCCCGCCGCTGCTAGTATTCGTCAGTTGGCAGGGACGACACCGGCTGCGGAGATGATGTCGTTGGCTTCACCGGAGGTGGCGTAGTTGAAGAAGGCTTCCGCCACCGCCGAGAGCTGCTCGCCGGTCCTGGTCACCAGCACGAAGGGGCGCTGCACGGCGTAGCTACCGTCCTTCACCGTCTCCTCGGAGGGGACCACACCCTCCACCGAGAGCACCACCACAGTCTCGTCCACCGAGGCAAGGGATGCGTAGCCGATGGCGTTGGGGTTGCTGGCCACCGCGGCGATCACGTCGCCGGTGGAGGTGAGCTCCTGGCGGTAGAGGCAGGCGTCCTCGGTGCCGGTGATGGACTCAAAGCCATCCCTGGTGCCGCTGCCGGCCTCGCGGCCGATGAGGACTATCTCGGAGTCGGGGCCGCCGACCTCGGACCAGTTGGTGATTTCGCCGGTGTAGATCTTGGCGATGGTCTCAAGGCTGAGATCGGTGACGGTGTTCTCCGGGTTCACGATGATGGCGATGCCGTCATAGGCGAGCACCGTCTCGGTGAGGCCCTGGTCTATCTCCTCCTGCTTGAGGCTGCGGCTGGAGAGGCCGATGTCGCAGCGGCCCTCCGCCACGGCGGTGATGCCGGAGCCGGAGCCGGTGGGGTTGTAGCTGAGGCTCACCCCATCGTTGGCGTTCTCAAACGCTTCGCCGAGGGCACCTATGACCGTCTTCATGGAGGTGGAGCCGTCGGTGGAGACGGTGCCGGAGAGCTGCTCAACCTGCTGCTCACCGCCCTCGTCCGCGGGAGGGGTCTGCTCTTCGCCATTGCCGGAGCAGCCGCCCAGAAGCGAAACCGCCATGAGCAGCGCACAGAGGAATGCTGCTGTTTTCTTCATTTTGATCTTCTCCTTTTAATTCGGATGTTTGGTTCCCAGACCTTCTGTCTGTTACAGCTATGATAATAAGGCTCCAATGTAAAGTCTGAAATCAGGGCTTTGTAAAATCCAGGTAAAGCCTCGGGGAATCCAAAAAAAGCAGCATGAAAAGGCCCGGAGCTTTGCACTCCGGGCCAAAACACAATTTTACAAAATGCAGCTAGCGGCTCTTTTTGAGCTTTTCCAGCTCCTCCAAAAAGCCGTCTATGTCCTTGAAGCGGCGGTAGACCGAGGCAAACCTTATGTAGGCCACCTCGTCGATATCCCGCAGCTCCGCCATGGCGAGCTCTCCTATCTGGTCGGAGCGGACCTCCCGCACCATGGAGTTCTGGATGGTCTGCTCTATGCGGTCCACCGCGGCGTCCAGGGTCTTAAAGTCCACCGCCCGCTTTTCGCAGGCACGCAGCAGGCCGTTTAGCAGCTTGTCCCGGTTGAAGATGTCCCGGGAACCGTCCTTTTTTATCACCACCACCGGAAAGGTCTCCACCGTCTCGTAGGTGGTGAACCTTTTGCCGCACTGGATGCACTCCCGGCGGCGGCGAATGCGGCTGAAATCGTCGGTGGGCCGGGAGTCTATAACCTTTGTGTCAACGCTTGAGCAGAACGGGCACTTCATAAAGGTCTCCTTTGCGGCCTAGTTCAGGAATTTTTGGCAAACGCAGTCTCGGAGTAGACGGGTATCGCGATGGCGAGCGCCATGGCCACCCCAAGGGCGAAGAGGCCGGTGGCCCCGAACAGCAGCCCAGCCAGCGCGAAGAGGGCAAAGCTCGCGGCGACTATGGCGATGGATGCCGGGCTGCGGTAGGCGGAGCAATCCCCCTCCCCGCTGCGCACCGAGACATAAACGGTTACAAACACCGTGAGTATGGAGCAGGCCAGCAGGTAGGTCTCGCCCGGCAGGCGGAATATGGCGCAGAGCGAGAGCAGCAGGAGGATGTTGTGTACCAGCATTATAAGGGTCCTGACCGCAGTTTTTATATTCCTAACAAGGGCCACAATCACGCACATCACCGCTATGGCGATAAATGACATGCCGAAGAAGTGGGTGATGGTGCTCCTCGTAAAGGTGGGCTCAGCGGCGTAGACGGCGGCGCTGGCGGCGCTGTAGGAGCTGTACCTCTCCTGCAGCATGGCCAGTATGCTCTCGCCGTCCAGCTCGGTGCCCAGCGGGAAGTTGACAGCTATGGCCGGGAAGGTGGTGTAGGAGTCCACCGCGTGCTCTATCGACAGCGGGGCGGCGCCCACCAGCTCCTCCAGGTCCTCACCGAGGGCAGCGAAGTCGAGGGAGTCGGTTTCGGTGCCGTAGTCAAAGCTCACCACCACGGCGCTCACACCGCTCCCGGAGGTGGAGTAGCCAAAGCCAGCAGCCAGCATAACGATTACGCCGATTATGATGACCGCGGCGGATATTATAGCGTAGGTGTTCTTGCCGAGCTTAGCCATTTTCCTTGCCTCCAAACCACTTTTTGTCCCCGAAGGTCCTGTAGGAACCCACCGAACGGGCCATGAGCTCGAGCCCCAGCACCGAGAACAGCAGCGAGAAAAGCGCCGCCATTGCCGCAGCAAGGCCAAAGCCGGAAACCGCCTTTTCGGCAAAGCCGCCGGAGATCAGCGAGGCGGCATCTGCAAGGAAGTTGCCGTTGCTGCTGAAGCAGAAGTAGATGAACATACCACCGAAGAAGATGGGCAGCAGCACCTTTAGAGAGCTCTTTATCCTGCCGGAGCAGACCTTGACCAGAGCTCTGCCCCCCGAGACCGACGGGGACTGCAGCTCGTTCTGCAGCTCGCAGCCCATGCGGTTAGCGCGCTCCACGCTGAGCGCCACCAGGGCCACCAGCACCGCCAGGCTGTAGGAGGTAAAGCCAACGGCGTTGCTTATGGTGAAGACGCCGGTGTAGACCATCATGAGAGCGCCGAGAGCACCCAGCATGCAGATGTAGGCGCAGGCTCCAAACACCCTGAAGCGCAGCACCAGGTAGACCCCGGCAGCCACCAGCAGCAGCGCGGCGCCGACGGCGACAGCGGTCATAACCCCGGAACCGAAGCCCGGCTCCTGGGCCACATACCCGCCGGCATAGGTGAAGCCCACCGGCAGCGGGTCGCTCTGGATGTAGAGGGAATAGGTGGTGGCCTGGGTGGCGCTCCAGCTGGAAGAGGTGAGCTGGAGGTGGGTGGTGTTGGTTATTTCGGTGAGAGCCTCGGAGTAGAACATGGTGGAGTCGTCGATCCAGCAGGAGATCTGCGACTGCACGCCCTCGTCTATCAGCTTCTGGATGGCGTTTGCGTAGTTGGTGGCAGCGTCCTTTTCGAGTTCCAGGGTAAGGATGTAGTAGTAGACGCCGTTGTAGTAGGTATAGGCGGACTGGACGCTCTTGACATCATCGTTGGTGAGCAGCACACTGCTATCCTCGGCGGTGATGCCACTCATGCGGCCGTCCTCATCCTGCTCGGCGCCCACCCGCACGGTGAATTCGCCCTTCTCCGCAAGGAAGGAAGCCACCTGGTAGGGTGCGTAGGAGGAATTTTCGCTGAAAGCGGTGCGCAGCACAATGGCCTTGTGCTGGTTGTCCACAGCTATGTCGTAGTCCGCCAGGGTGACCAGCGACAGCCGGTCCTCAAGCATGGCGCGGATGTCCTGCAGCTGCTCGGCGCTAATGTCCTCGTCGGCGCGCAACACCGACACGGCGTCATAGGAGAAGCCGAGGCCCCTCTCGATGTCCGCCGGGTTGTAGATTGTCTTTGAGATCACATCGCCGTAGCGCGACGCAATGCCAAAAAAAGAAAGTGCAAACGCCGCGACGCATATAACCGCCACGACTATTGCAACAGGTTTGCCCACTCTTTTCACAAAAGGCCTCCGGAAAGCTGGAAATTAGCTTAAAAGCTGACAATTATTATATTATTTTTTGCTTCAACAGTCAATAAAACCAAGGAGCGAAGGGCGAGCTTCACTCCCTGGTTTCACTGGTCTATCAGGCTTCCAGCGCCTTCTCGGCGGCTGCAAGCTTTATGCAGATACAGAGCAGCTCGCAGGCGAGGCACAGCTCTTCCAGCGGCGGGTAGGTGGGGGCGATGCGTAGGTTAGAGTCCTGCGGGTCCACCCCATAGGGGAAGGAGGCTCCCGCGGCGGTGAGGGTAACCCCCGCCTCCCGGCAGAGCTGGTGCACCCGCTTTGCGGTGCCGGGCAGGGCGTACATGCTGATGAAGTAGCCCCCCTTGGGCTCGGTCCAGTGCACCCCGGGCAGTCCCCCCAGCTCCCGGCGGAAGATACCGAGGGCCATCTCGAACTTGGGCCTTATTATCTCGGCGTGGGCGGCCATGAGCTTTTCAATGCCCTCGCGGCCCCTGAGGAACCTCGCATGGCGCAGCTGGTTCATCTTGTCGTAGCTAATGGTGGATATTTTGAGGGTGTCGAGGATGTTTCCGATGGAGGCGTCGTTGGCGGCGATGCAGGCGACGCCGCTGCCGGCCATGGTGATCTTGCTGGTGGAGGCAAAGACGAGGGGCCTTGTCTCATGGCCGTACTTTTTGCACTCCTCGAGGATGCTGGGGAGCTTTGGCCGGTAGTCCGGGTAGAGGTGGTGGACGCAGTAGGCGTTGTCCCAGATGATGGTGAAGTCGTCGGCGGCGCAGTCCATGGCGGCAAGGCGGCGGACCGTCTCATCGGAGTAGACTATGCCGTCGGGGTTTGAGTAGACCGGCACGCAGAGGATGCCCTTTACGCTCTCGTCCTCCCGGGCCAGCTTCTCCACAAGGTCCATGTCCGGGCCGTTCTGGTCCATGGGGATGTTAATGAGCTCCGCCCCAAAGTACTCAGTGACCGAGAAGTGACGGTCGTAGCCCGGCACCGGGGCCAGTATCTTTATTTTGCCGCACTGGGACCAGGGCTTGCTGGAGCTGGCGAGTCCCTTCATGTAGGCCCTTGCGAAGGTGTCGAACATGAGGGTGAGGCTGGAGTTGCCGCCCACGATTATATTCTTTGCGGGGATGTCCAGCATCTCGGAGAACACCCGCTTCATATCCTCAATGCCGCTGAGCAGGCCGTAGTTGCGGCAGTCCTCCCCCTTGTCGTCCAGGTACTGGCCGGGCCCCACCGCCGTGAGCAGGTCATTGGAAAGGTCCAGCTGCTTGGGGCAGGGCTTGCCCCGGGACATGTCCAGGGAAAGGTGCTTGTCCTTAAACTTTTCGTACTCTTCGCGTAGCTGCTGGGCACGGCTTTGTAGCTCGGCCCTCTCGACGGAACCCAGTGGTTGCATAGCTCCTCCCAAAAAGCAAAAATCCTGATTTGCATCTTGCAAAAGATGGTGAAATGACTAACACATTATATTCTTTGAGGGAGAAGAATGCAAGAGGAAGGGCAAAAAGCCGCATTTCGCAGCTTTTTGCCCTCTTTTGAATCATTATCAATAAAATCCGCCGGTGGTTCTGGGGTAGAGCTCCACGTCCCGGATGTTGGAGATGCCGGTGACGTACATGACCAGCCTCTCGAAGCCGAGGCCGAAGCCGCTATGCTTTACGGTGCCGTAGCGGCGAAGGTCCAGGTACCACTCGTAGTCCTCCCGCTTGAGGCCCAGCTCCTCTATGCGGGCGAGGAGGTTCTCGTACCTCTCCTCGCGCTGGCTGCCGCCGATGAGCTCCCCCACACCCGGCACCAGCATGTCCATGGCGGTGACGGTCCTGCCGTCCTCGTTGAGGCGCATGTAGAAGGACTTTATCTCCTTGGGGTAGTCCACCACGAACACCGGGCGCTTGTAGATCTGCTCGGTGAGGTACCTCTCGTGCTCGGTCTGCAGGTCGCAGCCCCAGAACACCTTGTACTCGAAGCGGTCGTTGTTCTCCATGAGCTTCTCCACCGCCTCGGTGTAGGTGACCCGGCCGAAGTCGGACTCCACAAGGCTGTTAAGGCGCTGGATGAGGGTTTTGTCGTAGAAGTTGTTGAAGAACTGCAGCTCGTCCGGGCAGGTTTTGAGCAGGTGCCGGACCACATATTTTATCATGGCCTCGGCGGTGTCCATGTTCTCCTGCAGGTCGGCAAAGGCCATCTCCGGCTCCAGCATCCAGAATTCGGCCGCGTGCCGCTGGGAGTTGGAGAGCTCCGCCCGGAAGGTGGGGCCAAATGTGTAGACCTTGCCGAAGGCGGTGGCCATGCCCTCTGCCTCCAGCTGGCCGGAGACGGCGAGGTTGGCCTCCTGGTCGAAGACCTCCCGGCTGTAGTCCACCCGGCCGTCGGGGGTCTTGGGGACGTTCTCGAGGTCGAGGGTGGTAACCCGGAACATGGCCCCGGCGCCCTCGCAGTCGCTGCCGGTGATTATGGGGGTGTGCACATACACAAAGCCGTTCTCGTGGAAGAAGCTGTGCAGCGCAAAGGCGCACTCGCTCCGCACCCGGAAGGCGGCGCCGTAGGTGTTGGTGCGGGCGCGAAGGTGGGGTATGGTGCGAAGGTACTCAAGGCTGTGGCGCTTCTTCTGCAGGGGGTAGTCAGGGCTGCTCTCCCCCTCCACCGTCACCTGCTCGGCGCTTAGTTCAAAGGGCTGCTTGGCGCCGGGGGTCAGCACCAGCCGGCCGCAGGCCCAGACCGAAGTGCCCACAAGGAGGTTTGCAAGCTGCTTGAAGTTTTCAAACTTGTCGGCCGTCACCACCACCTGCAGGTTTTTAAAGCAGCTGCCGTCGTTGAGCTCAATGAACCCAAGGTTCTTGGACTCCCTCGAGGTCCTCACCCAGCCGGCCACCCTTATGGACTCGCCGTCCTTTAGGTCCTGCCTTGCAAATAGCTCTTTTATCTCGGTCCTCTTCATAAGTTCCCTCTTATTTTTATGGGCCCCTGGCCCAGTTTAAAGACGTTAAGGATTATTATATTATAAACATTAAAAATCAACAAGCCATTATATTGACTTTTGCCGCACAATCCGATATTATATTTAAGGCTCAAGGGCTGGCGCATGTGGAGAAGTCGCCTAGCTTGGTCGAGGGCGCACGATTGGAAATCGTGTAGGCCTTAACGGGTCTCGAGGGTTCGAATCCCTCCTTCTCCGCCAAATAAGAACCGTGATTTTGATACAATGGTATCAAGGTCACGGTTCTTGATTTTTGCCTGTTTTACGGGCTTTTTCATCATTTTTATACATTCGACCAAAGATAAATCCCTGCTATGACAGCTTCCAAGGTAGGAATTTTTTACTTTAGTTAGCGATTACGATTAAAGTAATCGTTTAA
>CALXAK010000112.1 GCA_944386255.1 uncultured Clostridia bacterium | reverse complement strand
GCGCCGACGGACTCACCGCCACCAACAGCCTTCAGAGCGTGCAGAGGCAGGCGGTCAAGCTCTGGAACGACGGCGGGGCCCGGCGCCCCAGCGTAACGCTGGAGCTCAGGTACCTGCGGCAGGGGGGAGACCCGGACAACCCGGACCACTACCTGTCCTTCCAGCCAGCGGCGGAGGTGGAGATGGACGGCCTGCCCGGCGGCTCCGAGGACCTCTACTACGAGCAGTCCGCCTGGAGCGCGGTGTGGCAGGGCCTGCCCCGCGCCCTCCCCGGCAGCGGTCTCGACAGCAGCGGAGCTACCGTTTACGAGGTGTTTGAGACGGCCGGAGGCGACGGGTATGTCGCCGAAACCAGCTGGCAGGGCGACTGCGCCGGCGTGACCAACACCCCGGCCGCGTCTCCCAGCGTTCAGAAGCACTGGCTCGGGGTGCAGCAGGCGGGCAGCGTTACGGTGGAGCTGCTCCGGCACACCCTGCAGGCTCCGCAGCCGCAGACGGTGGACTCGGTGGAGCTCACCGCCGCCGGGGGCTGGGCGCACACCTTTGACCCCCAGCCGCTCTTCGACCCGGACGGCAACGAGTATATCTACCAGGTCCTGGAGACGCTGGTGGACGGCCAGCCCGCCCGGGAGGCCGCCGAGGCCGGCGGCTACGAGGTGAGCTATTCCAGCGACCCCGACGGCACTTTGGTGGTCACCAACACGGCCCACGGCGGACTCAACGTGTCCAAGACCGTCTCCGGCAGCAATTCGCAGCCCGAGCGGGAGTTCAGCTTCACCGTCACCCTGGATGACAGCAGCATAGACGGGACCTACGGGGAGATGGTGTTCGAGGAGGGGGTTGCGTCCTTCCAGCTGAGCCACGGCGAGAGCATTGAGGCCACCGGCCTGCCCGCCGGAACCAGCTACACCGTCTCGGAAATCCGGGCGAACCTGGATGGCTACACCACCACCTCCACCGGAGCGGCCGGCCTTATCCGGCCCAGCGAGGTGACTTCGGCGGCCTTTAACAACCATAGGGACGCCGACCCCCTGCCCCGCACCGGCGACGGCGGCGGAAGGCAGCTCCAGCTCTGGGGCGCGGCCCTGTGCGCGGCGGCTGCCGGGCTGTTCGCTGCGGGCAGGGCGAGGAGAAGACGGCGCGGATAGATTTTTTAAGGCCGACCCTGCGGCTGCAGGGTCGGCCTTTTGCATTGTCTTGGGGTTCCCGCTTGTTGTGAGGGCCTGAGACTGGTATAATAAAGGAAAGAAAGGTCCCGGCCCGGCCCCCGCGGACGGGCGGTGAAAACAAGGAGGTTTGGCCCATGGATTACAGCGTGTATTTCGGCGATGTGGCGCTGGACGAGTACTACAGCGCGGCCAGCTGGCCGGTGCAGGGGGACAAGGTGTATGTGGAGGAGATGCAGCGCATCCCCGGCGGCATGATTGCAAACGCCGCCTGCGTCGCCGCCTCCCTCGGTATCAAGACCTACTTCGGCAGCATCCTCAACCGGGGGGCGGTCACCGACTTCCTGCTGGAGGACCTCAAAAACAGCGGCGTGGACACCTCCATGGTGGTGTACGAGCCCAGCCTCCCCGACTCCAAGGTGATGATATTCATGACCGGCAGCGACCACACCATGCTCATCCCCCACATCAAGCCCTCCCCCGCGGAGCTGGGGGAGCAGCGTCTCGAGATGCTAAAGGGCGCAAAGTACGTCTACACCACCCCCGGCAACCTGCTCTGGATGCGCTGCGGCAGTCTGCAGGGCCCCGCCCTCTGCGACGCCATCCGCTCCCGGGGGGCAAAGCTTGTCTACGACGTGGACGTGGACTACGCCCGGGACGGGGACGAGGAGCGGTTCCGGCATGTGGACATCTGCTTCTTCAACCAGCTGGGGTTTGAGAACGTGGGCGGCGGGCGCTCCCGGGCCGAGACGGCGGAGCACCTGCTCTCGCTGGGCATGGAGCTGGCGGTGGTCACCCTCGGGGCGCAGGGCTGCGAGCTCTACAGCCGGGAGGGCATGATTGCCCTGCCCGCCAAAAAGGTGAAGGCGGTGGACGTTACCGGCGCCGGGGACACCTTCTGCTCCTCCTTTATGGCCGCGCTCACAAAAGGCCGCAGCCTCCGGGAAGCGGCGGAGTTCGCCACTGCGGCGGCTGCGGTCTGCGTCACAAAGCTGGGCGCCAGGAGCGGCGCCGTTGGCTGGGAGGCGGTGGAGCGCATGCTGCGCTCATAGGCACCGCAGCGTCCCGCCCTCAAAGTAGTATATGTTCTCCCTCTTGAACCCCACCCGGCCGTCCGGGCGTGCGATGTGAGGCTCGAAGGTAAAGGGCTTTGCCAGCTCCGCAAAGGTGCTGAGCGAGCCCTTTTCTATATATACCCTGTCCTTCTCGTCCACCTCCACCGTGTGGCCGAGGTTCTTGCGGTAGTCGAGGTTCAAAAAACCAAGCTGGTCAATCTCCCGGTTCATCATGTAGTAGACCTCTTCGTAGGTCATCTCCGGGCGCAGCAGCTCCATGAGCCGCCGGTGCAGCTGCAGCTCCGCCTCGAGGCCGTCCCGGAACTCCGGCCTGCCGGGCTGGTCCTCGGGGGCGGCCCTGCCGTCCTCAAAAAAGATGGTCCGGGCGTAGTCCCCCCAGCAGCCGTCTATGGTGGGGGCGAGGTCCAGGGTCACAAGGTCGTTTTCGCCCAGTATGTTGCTGTCGCTTGCGTAGTACTCCCTGCCTGAGGTGGACACCCTGGAGCGGTCCCCCAGCAGCACCAGCGCCCCAACGCCGTGGTACCACCAGCTGTTGGACCCCCTTTTCACAAGGCCCTCCAGCGCCAGGCTCTCAATCTGCTTTTCGCTCATGCCGGGGCGGATCAGCCGGTGCAGCTCGCTCATGGTCTCCCGGGCGGCGTTCTGGGCCCGTATGTGGTCCGGCTTTATGATTCTGCTCATCTCTTCCTCCCTTGCCGCCTTTAAAGCGCGGCCCTTAAAAAGAGCCGGTGCCCCCGCCTTCGAGGGCCCGGCTCCTTCGTTTTTGCTCAGCGCAGCTTCATTACCTGCTGCATGAACTCCCTCACATGCTCCCCGCAGACGTCGCCGGAGTCCTTGCGGGTGTCCTTGAAGGTGCTGCCCACAATCGCCGCG
>CALXAK010000111.1 GCA_944386255.1 uncultured Clostridia bacterium | reverse complement strand
TCACCGTGATGGCGCCGTCCGCGAGGGCGATGGCCATGCTGGGGTCAAAGCTCTGGGTAACGGTACCCTTGGGTCCCTTGACCGTCACGGTGCTGCCGTTGATGTTTACATCCACTCCGGCGGGAATAACTATCGGTTTTCTACCAATTCTCGACATATGTTATACCCCCTTTACCACACAAAGGCGAGAACTTCGCCGCCCACGTTTTCCCGGCGGGCCCGCTTGTCGGTCATGACGCCCTTGGGGGTGGAGACGATGGCGATGCCGAGGCCCTTGAGGACCTTGGGCATCTTTTCGCAGCTGGAATAGATGCGCAGACCGGGCTTGGACACCCGGCGAAGGCCGGAGATGGCGGAGGACCTGTCCTCATTGTACTTGAGGGTCAGGCGGATAACCCCCTGCTTGTTGTCCTCTATCAGCTGCATGCTCTTTACATAGCCCTCGTCCACCAGTATCTGGGCGATGGCCTTTTTCATGTTGGACGCGGGCACGTCCACGGTGTCGTGTTTTGCGGTGCTGGCGTTGCGGACGCGGGTCAGCAGATCAGCGATAGGATCAGTGATATGCATTTTTCTCTCCTCCTTACCAGCTGGCTTTTCTTACGCCGGGGATCTGACCCTTATAGGCGAGCTCGCGGAAGCAGATCCTGCAGATGCCGTACTTGCGCAGGTACGCGTGGGGACGGCCGCAGATCTTGCAGCGGTTGTAAGCGCGGGTGGAGTACTTGGGCTCCCTCTGCTGCTTGAGAATCATAGAAGTTTTGGCCATTATTCTTCCTCCCCTTAGCCTGCGAAGGGCGCGCCGAGAGCCCTTATGAGCTCCCTGCCCTCTTCGTCCGTGGTCGCGGTGGTGACAAAGATAATGTCCATACCGCGGATGGCGTCGATCTTGTCGTAGTCAATCTCGGGGAAGATGAGCTGCTCCTTGATGCCCAGGGCGTAGTTGCCGCGGCCGTCGAAGGAGTCGGGGCTGATGCCGCGGAAGTCGCGCACCCGGGGCAGCGCCACGCTGAAGAGCCTGTCCACAAACTCGTACATCCTCTCGCCTCTCAGGGTGACCTTTACGCCAACCGGCATGCCCTCGCGGAGCTTGAAGTTGGCGACCGACTTCTTGGCCCGGCAGACCACCGGGGCCTGGCCGGTGATGGCGGTGAGGTCGCTCACCACGGCGTCCAGGACCTTCTGGTTGTCCTTGGCGTCGCCGCAGCCCACGTTGATGACCACCTTGTCCAGCTTCGGTATCTGCATGACGCTCTTGTAGGAAAACTTCTTCATAAGAGCGGGGGCAATCTCGGATTTGTATGCGTCTTTAAGTCTTGCCATTCCTTAGCTCTCCTTCCTACTAAAACGTCTCGCCGCAGTGCTTGCAGACCCGGACCTTCCTGCCGTCCACAACCTTGTGGGCGGGGCGGGTGGCCTTGTCGCACTTGGGGCACACGAGCTGCACCTTGCTGGCATAGAGGGCGGCCTCGGCCTTGACAAGGCCTCCGACCTCGCCCTGGCGCCTGGGCTTTACGTGCTTGGTTACTATGTTCTGGCCTTCGACGATCACCTTGCCCTCGGCGGGAGAGACCTGCAGCACCTTGCCGCGGTTGCCCCGGTCACGGCCGCTGATGATGACCACGGTATCGCCGGTTTTAACATGGAGTTTGTTCATTTCTGCTACCCCCATCAGAGAACTTCCGGGGCCAGCGAGAGGATCTTGGTGTACTCCTTCTCGCGCAGCTCCCTGGCGACCGGTCCAAAGATACGGGTGCCAACCGGGTTCTTGTCCTCTTTGATGATCACGGCGGCGTTCTCGTCGAAGCGGATGTAGGAGCCATCGTCCCGGCGCACGCCCTTCTTGCTGCGGACCACCACAGCCTTTACCACGTCGCCCTTCTTGACCGAACCGCCCGGTGCGGTCTTCTTGACCGACGCTACTATAACATCGCCAATGTTGGCGTACCTCCTGCGGGAGCCGCCCAGCACGCGGATGCACATTATCTCCTTTGCACCGGTGTTGTCGGCAACCTTGAGGTAAGTCTGCATCTGAATCACAGAAGCTACCTCCTTTACTTCGCTTTCTCGACGATCTGCACAAGCCTCCAGCGCTTATCCCTGGAGAGGGGGCGGGTCTCCATGATCATGACCCTGTCGCCCCTTTTGCACTCGTTGTTCTCGTCATGGGCCTTAAACTTAACGGTGCGCTTGATGATCTTCTTGTAGAGAGGATGCTGCACGCTGTCCTCGATGGCGACCACGATGGTCTTGTCCATCTTGTCGCTCACGACCCTGCCAATCCTGGTCTTTCTAAGGTTGCGCTCTGCCATTTACTTCCTTTCCTCCCTTACTCCGGCTTCTGCTCGTTCTGGCGCATCACGGTCATGACACGGGCAATGTCCCGGCGCACCTCACGGATTCTCTGGGGATTCTCGAGCTGGTTGATGGCGTGCTGGAAGCGGAGGTTAAACAGCTCTGCCTTCAGCTCGCCCAGCTTCTCTTCCAGCTGGACTGCGCTGAGTCCGCGCATCTCGGATGCCTTCATTACTGCTCTGCCTCCATTTCCTCTTTTTTGACGAATTTGCACTTGATGGGGAGCTTGTGGCCGGCGAGACGGATGGCCTCGCGGGCGACCTCCTCGGTGACCCCGGCTATCTCGAACATTACCCTGCCGGGCTTTACCACCGCCACCCAGTACTCGGGGGAGCCCTTACCGGAGCCCATGCGGGTCTCGGCGGGCTTTGCGGTTACCGGCTTGTCGGGGAAGATCTTTATCCAGACCTTGCCGCCGCGCTTGATGTAGCGGGTCATGGCGATACGGGCGGCCTCTATCTGGTTGGACTTTATCCAGCCCGGCTCCAGGGCCACAAGGCCGTAATCGCCGTAGGTAACGGTGTTGCCGCGGGTGGCCTTGCCGGTCATGCGGCCGCGGTGCACCCTGCGGAACTTAACGCGTTTGGGCATCAGCATAATTACTTCTTTCCTCCTTCTCTGGGAGGCTTCTTGGCGCTGGCGCTGAGAACCTCGCCCCGATAGATCCACACCTTGACGCCGATGACGCCGTAGGTGGTGTTGGCCTCCGCGAAGCCGTAGTCGATGTCGGCCCTGAGGGTCTGCAGGGGGATGGTCCCCTCGTGGTAGGACTCGCTGCGGGCGATGTCGGCGCCGTTGAGGCGGCCGCCCACGGTGGTCTTTATACCCTTGGCCCCGAGGCGCATGGCGCGCTGCATGGCCTGCTTCATGGCCCGGCGGAACGCTATCCTGCGCTCCAGCTGGGAGGCGATGTTCTCCGCCACCAGCTGCGCGTTGAGGTCGGCGTTGCGGATGGACTCGATGTTGATGTTGACCGTCTTGCCGGTCATCTTCTCCAGCTTCTTGCGCAGCACCTCAACGTCCTGGCCGCTGCGGCCGATTACCATGCCGGGCTTGGCGCAGTGGATGTTGATGCGGATGCGGTTGGCGTCCCTGTCTATCTCGATGCGGGGAACGCCGGCGGAGTAGATCTCCTTCTTGATGAACTCGCGCAGCTTGTAATCCTCCACGAGGATGTTGCCGAAGTCCTTCTTGCTGGCGTACCAGTGGGAGTCCCAGTCCTTGATGACGCCCACGCGCAGGCCGTGCGGATTAACCTTCTGTCCCATTTCTTATCCCCCTTCCTCAGTTCTCGCGCTCTTTGAGGACCACCGTAACGTGGGAGGTCCTTTTGAGCACCCGGTAGGCGCGGCCCTGCGCCCTTGGACGAATGCGCTTGAGGGTGGGGCCGGGGGTAACGTAGCACTCGGCCACGTAGAGGCTGTCCTTGTTCATCTGGAAGTTGTTCTCGGCGTTGGCGGCCGCGGAGTTCACCAGCTTGAGCACCGGCTCGCAGGCCGCCTTGCTGGTGTACTTGAGGATGGCCTTTGCCTTGGCGAGATCCTGGTCGCGGATAAGATCGAGGACGATCTTCACCTTGCGGGGCGACATCCGAAGATGGCTCAGTTTAGCTTTTGCTTCCATTTTCTCTCCCCCTTACTTAGAAGTCTTCGCGCCGGCGTGGCCGCGGAACAGCCTGGTGGGCGCGAACTCGCCCAGCTTGTGGCCCACCATGTCCTCGGTGACATACACCGGCACATGCTTGCGTCCGTCGTGGACGGCGAAGGTGTGGCCCACAAAGTCGGGGAAGATGGTGGAGGCACGGCTCCAGGTCTTGAGGACGCGCTTCTCTCCGGCCTTGTTCATCTCCTGAACCCTCTTGAGGAGAGCCGCTTCCACATAGGGGCCCTTTTTAGTACTTCTGCTCATTTATGTTAGCCTCCTATCAACCGTTGCGGCGCTTGACGATCATCTTGTCGGAGCGCGCATGCTTGGAACGGGTCTTGTAGCCGAGAGTGGGCTTGCCCCAGGGGGTCACAGGTCCCGGACGGCCCACAGGGGATTTGCCCTCGCCGCCGCCGTGGGGGTGGTCGTTGGGGTTCATGACCGAGCCGCGGACCGCGGGGCGCACGCCCATATGGCGCTTGCGGCCGGCCTTGCCCAGCTGGACGTTGGCGTAGTCGGTGTTGCCCACCTGGCCGATGGAGGCCATGCAGATGGCGGGCACGTTGCGCAGCTCGCCCGAGGGCAGGCGGATGAGGGCGAGTTTGCCCTCCTTGGCCATGAGCTGGGCCATGTTGCCGGCGGAGCGCACGAGCTGGGCGCCCTTGCCGGGGTAGAGCTCGATGTTGTGGATGAAGGTACCCACCGGGATGTTCACCAGCGGCAGGGCGTTGCCAACCTTGATATCCGCCTCGGGGCCGCTCATCACCACGTCGCCGACCTTGAGCTCGGCGGGGGCGATGATGTAGCTCTTCTCCCCGTCCTCGTACTGGATGAGGGCGATGTGGGAGGAGCGGTTGGGGTCGTACTCCAGGGTCATTACGGTGGCGGGCATGCCGTGCTTCTGGCGCTTGAAGTCGATGACACGGTACTTCTGGCGGTTGCCGCCGCCCTGGTGGCGGACGGTTATGCGGCCGGCGTTGTTGCGTCCGCTGTGCTTCTTTTTGGTCTCAAGGAGGCTCTTCTCGGGAGCCACCTTGGAGAGGCCCGAAAAGTCGGTCACCGTCATCTGGCGGCGGGCCGGCGAGGTCGGGTTGAACTTTTTGATTGCCATTTCTTTCTCCTTATCAGCTTAGCGGGACTGATATCCCATACTCGGAGTTCCCGAGGCTCAGTTCATGGTCTCGAAGAACTCAATACCCTTGGAGTCCCCGGTGAGGGTGACCACAGCCTTCTTCCAGGAAGGGGTGTAGCCGAACTTCATGCCCATGCGCTTTTTGCGCCCGAGGACCTTTATGGTATTCACCTTGGCCACCTTGACGTTGAAGAGGCTCTCCACCGCGCGGGCGATCTCGATCTTCTCGGCGTCGGGGGCGACCTTAAAGGTGTACTTTTTGCTGGAGGTGGCAAGCATGCTCTTTTCGGTGATGACGGGGGCGAGCACGATATCCTGCGGGGTCTTCATTACGCATATACCTCCTCGATCTTCTTTGCGGCATCCACGGTGATGACGAAGTTGTTGCAGTTGAGAATGTCATACACCGAGATGGTGTTGTAGAGTGCGGTGGCGACGCCGGGGATGTTGGCAGCGCTCTTCACCACAAAGCCGTTCTTCTCGAGGCAGACGATGAGGCTCTTGCCCTCGGCCTTGAGGGAGGAGAGCATCTCCACCACAGCCTTGGTCTTGTACTCCTCGAGGGAGATGCTGTCCACCAGGATCATCTCGCCGGCCTTTGCCTTGCTGGAGAGGGCGGAGATCATGGCCAGCTTCTTGGCCTTGCGGTTCATGCTCTTGCTGTAGTCCCGGGGCTTGGGGCCAAGGGCAATGCCGCCGTGGGTCCACTGGGGGCTCCTGGTGGAACCCTGCCGGGCGTGGCCGGTGCCCTTCTGCCTCCAGGGCTTGCGGCCGCCGCCGGAGACCTCGGAGCGGGTCTTGGTGGACTGGGTGCCCTGGCGCTGGTTGGCGAGGTACTGGACCACCGCCTCGTGCATCACGACGGCGTTGGGCTCAACGCCGAACACCTTGTCGGAGAGCTCCAGCGAGGATACCTCTTTGCCCGCCATGTTGTAGACTTTATAAGTTGACATCGAAATACCCTCCTTACGCCTTCTTGACGCTGTCGGTGATGCAGATGATGCCGCCCTTGGGGCCGGGAACGGCGCCCTTGATGGCGATGAGGTTGTTGTCGGCATCCACCTTGACAACGACGAGGTTCTGCACCGTTACCTTCTCGGCGCCCAGGTGACCGGGGAGCTTCTTGCCCTTCATGACCCTGGAGGGGTCGGAGCAGGCGCCCATGGAACCGGCGTGCCGGGCCACCGGGCCGGAGCCGTGGGTCTCCTTGAGGCGGTGCTGGTTCCAGCGCTTGATGGCGCCGGCGTAGCCCTTGCCCTTGCTGGTGCCGGAGACGTCCACAACGTCGCCCGCGCTGAAGGTGTCGGCCTTGATGAGGTCGCCCACGTTGAGGCCGCTTATGTCCGCAAAGCGGAACTCGCGCAACACCTTCTTTACCGCCAGGTCAGCCTTGGCGAAATGGCCCTTGAGAGGCTTGTTGGTGTTCTTGGCGGAAGCCTCGCCGAAGCCCAGCTGAGCGGCGCAGTAGCCGTCGTTCTCAACCGTCTTCTTCTGGACCACCACGCAGGGGCCGGCTTCCAGGATGGTGACCGGGACGACCTTGCTGTTCTCGTCGAAGAGCTGGGTCATGCCGATCTTCTTTGCGATGATACCTTTTTGCACTTGGGATTTCCTCCTTGTAGGTTATTGGTTGACGGGGTCTCCGCCAACTTGACCCGTTGCGGCCTGTGGGCTTTAGAGCTTTATCTCTATGTCCACGCCGGCGGGGAGCTGAAGACTCGTGAGCGCCTCAACAGTCTTGTTGGACGGCTTGAGGATGTCGATGAGCCTCTTGTGGGTCCGCATCTCAAACTGCTCGCGGCTGTCCTTGTACTTGTGGACGGCCCGCAGGATGGTGACAACCTCCTTCTCGGTGGGAAGGGGGATGGGCCCTGCGACCCTGGCGCCGGTGCGCTTTGCGGTCTCCACGATCTTCTCGGCGGAGGAGTCCACCAGCTGATGATCGTAGCCCTTGATGCGGATGCGGATCTTGGTCTTGACTGCCATTTAAAGCCTCCTGATTTGTTGTTAGGCAAGATTCCAACACCTAGCCGGGCGTTTCGTGGCCTCCCATTTTAAAAGCCGGCCCCACCGCCAGGCAGTGGTACCGGGGCGGCCCCTTCCAGGGACCGAAGCCGCTGCCGCCTTGGCGGCACCGGGCAGAGGATGGCGGGCCATCTTGCCTCGCGGCGTTGGGTGTTGGTTTTCGCCCGTTTCGACGAACGGACATACTCGGCGGAAATTCCCAGGGCCTAGGCGGACGCCCGCGGCACCCTGCAACCTCCCGCTTCGACGCATATCTCTCGCAGTCGCCCGATTAGTATAACAAACGGCCGGCGGCATTGCAAGGGTTTTTTCAAATTATTTTTGCGTGCGGCTTATATTATATATAACAGCATTCTAAAAAGCCAGTAGAAACGCCCGGAAGGGTTGTGTTATTCTGCCGTTTTTTCCGTCTGTCCGGCAGCTTTTTGCGGCAGAGAGCGGGCCACGGGCGGAAAAGCCGGGTTTCGGGGGCTGCAACGGCGCCGTGCGGTTCCTGGGAAGCAGCCTCGCCGTCAGCCGCCGGGACTCCGGGCCGCGGAAGAGGCGGAAAGGCTAAACCACCGCCGGGCCGCGGAAGGGGCGGAGGGTATAAGAATACCGCCCTCCCGGCCTTATTATACAGGCCGGCTCCGGTTGGAGGCGGGCTGGAAGCCGCAAGGTGGCCGGGGGACTTTGGGGGTCCCGCAGTTGGTGAGGGCGGGTTGCAGGACGGCGCGGGCGGCATGGGAAAGGGGCGGCCAGAGCGCATGTGTTCCGGCCGCCCCTCGGGGCAGAGGGTATTTGCTCTCAGGCCGAGAGCAGCAGCTGCAGGCCCAGCACACCGGCGAAGGCCCCGAGGCAGAGGCAGAAGCAGAGCCAGAGCAGCGGCACCGACAGCCGCTGCCCCTCCCCCCAGCGGCTGGCGAGGGCTCCCCCCGGCAGGGGCAGCAGGGCGGCGAGGCAGAGGAACACCGCCGCGCCGGGCACCGCCGAGGCCACCTCCCGCAGCACCGAGAAGCTGCCCAGCAGGGAGCTCACGGTGGGGTAGCTGAGCCAGATGAGCCGGGAGCTGAGGCCCAGGGGGTAGAGGATGCCGTAGAAGAGGGTGTTGAGCTCAAAGTGGCCGGGGGCGGCGGTCCAGCTGTAGAGCAGCACTCCGGCGGCGAAGGCGAGGTTCAGGTAGTGGTAGAGGGTTTTGTTGCGCTGCTGCACCGCAAGCAGCACCAGGAAAGGCACCAGCAGCACCGCCCACTGGGGGTGCCAGTTTATAAAGAGCAGCATGCTGCCGTAGACCGCAGCCCCGGCGGCAATGCCGTCCCGCAGCCGGGCGGTCCGGTCCCCGGGGGCCCGCAGCCAGCATATTAGGCAGACCAGCAGGTAGGCGCAGGGGTAGAGCGGCAGCTGCCCCAGCCTGGCCTCGAAGAGGCGGGCCACCATGCCGGCGGTGAAGCCGCCGGTGTCCCCAAGGAAGATGAGGCTGGTGACCGCCAGCGGCAGCAGGCAGAGGGCGAGGCGCGGCAGCAGCTCCCGGAGCTTTTTGTACTTCAGAAGCAGCAGCGGCAGCAGAAGAAGGAGGGCGAAGAACTTAAACAGCACCGCCGCACCCATGAGGGCGCAGAAAGCGAGGTCCCTACCCCGCAGCAGCATCAGCAGCGCCCAGAGCATCAGCACAAGGCAGACCGAGTCGTAGTGGCCGGTGCCCATGGCGAAGAACACCAGCACCGGGTTCAGCAGCACCGCCCAGCGGGCGGAATGCTCATCCGCCCCCAGCTCCCCGGCGATGCGGCCGGTGAGCAGCCCGCAGCCCACCGCGCAGAGGGCTCCGGGGACCTTGGCCCAGAGCCAGAGCACCCCCTCGTTCAACGGCAGGCGGAAAAGGGTGTTGACAAGGTAGAGCGGCAGCTCAAAGAGGCCGTAGAGGATGTAAAAGGCGCTGTTGTAGTTGGCGCCGTTTATGTAGTAGAGGGTGTTCTGGTGGTCGTTCACCACCTGGTAGAAGTCAAGGAACCTGCCGCTGAAGCTGCAGTCCAGCAGGATG
>CALXAK010000110.1 GCA_944386255.1 uncultured Clostridia bacterium | reverse complement strand
TGCCCTGCCTGCCGGCGCTGCCGGAGGGGGAGGCGCTGCACCGGCTCTGCCTGGGGCTGCAGCGGCTGCCGCCGGAGCCGGAGGTGCGCTACGCGGCGCTGTTCCTGGACGGGCCGGGCCTTCTGCGGCAGGCCATGGGTGCGCTGCGGGCGGACCGGCGCTGCACCGAGGGCGCTCTGGAGCTCGCCGGGAGCTACAGCCTCCCCATCCCCCGAGGCAGAGGAGAGGTTGCAAGGGCGATAAACCGCATGGGCAGGGTCAGGTTCCTGCAGCTGCTGGAGCTGCAGCTGGCCCTGCCCCCGGCCGGGGCCGGGCAGGAGGCGCTGGAGCAGGCGGCCGCCCACGCCCGGGAGCTGCTGGAGGGCGGCGCCTGCCTGAGTCTCAAAGAGCTCGCGGTGGGGGGCCGGGAGCTGATGGAGCTGGGCTTTGAGAGCGGCCCCGCCCTTGGGAGAACCCTGGCGCTGCTGCTGGAGCAGGTGCTGGACGGGGCGCTGCCCAACCAGCGGGAGGCGCTGCTGCGTGCCGCCGGAAGACTGAAGCCGTAAAAAAGAGAGGCCAGGGCCTCTCTTTTTTTATACCCGCGCACCCTCGTGGCGCAGCAGCCAGAGCTTTCTCTCCAATCCCCCGGCGTAGCCGGTGAGGGTCCCCCCTGCCCCCAGCACCCGGTGGCAGGGGATAACTATGGA
Source organism: uncultured Clostridia bacterium (assembly GCA_944386255.1). Lineage (GTDB taxonomy): Bacteria > Bacillota > Clostridia > Oscillospirales > Ruminococcaceae > CALXAK01. Next base: position 3,948 of record CALXAK010000110.1, on the reverse strand, counting down.
TATGGGGTTGCGCCCCACCGCCTGGCCCACCGCCCGGGGGGATGTGGGGCGCCCGAGGCGTCCGGCGGCAAGGCGGGCGAGCTCACCGTAGCTGCTGGTACAGCCGTAGGGTATCTCCAGCAGCAGCTCCAGCACCAGATGCTGGAAGGGGGTCGCCTGCGGCGCCAGCGGCAGCAGCCCCGGGTCGGGGCGGCCGCCGTCAAAGTAGCGTTTAAGCCAGGCGGCGGTCTCAAGCAGCACCGGGTGCTCCGGCCGCTCCGGCGGGAGAGCGTCAAAGCCGCAGAGGAAGTGCCGCTGTCCCTCGAACCACAGCCCGGCGACCCCCTCCTCCGAGCAGACCGCGGCCAGCGGCCCCAGGGGGGTGCCGAGACGGGCGCTGTAGAATCCGCTCACCGTTTTTCCTCCTTCTCCGAGAGCCTCTCGCCAAGGGTGCCGAGGCCCTCCAGGTTGATGTCCGAGAGCAGGGAATCTATCTCCCGGTCGGTCCGCTGCAGCTCCTCCAGAAACTCCCGCGCCGACATCCGCCGCACCCCGGCGCGCACCGCCGAGACCTGTATGAGCCAGTCGGAGGTGACCACCCTCACCGAGCTGTCCGGGCCGAGCTTTGAGATCAGCTGCTCCAGGTAAGCGTCGCCGGTCTGGCCCTGCTTGGTGTAGACCACCTCTATGCCGTGGTACTCCTGTTCGCTGCCCTCCCCCTGCGGCACCCGGTAGGCGTCGAACACCAGCACCACCCGGCAGCCGGTGAAGCCGCCGTAGTTGCAGAGCAGGTCCGCAAGGCGCACCCTCGCAGCGGCCAGGTCCTGCGCCGCCAGAGCCGAGAGCTCCGGCCAGGCGAAGATGAGGTTGTAGCCGTCCACCAGCAGGTATCTCGCGCTGTAACCGGAGGTGCTCTCCCGGTGCGCCGCCGGGAGGTTGAGCCTTGCCGGGCTGTAGACCCGGCGGCGTATGGGGCCGAACTCCCGCTCCATTATGGCCATGAGCTCGCTCTCCTCCAGGCGGCGGGTCCTCATGGGCTGCTCCGGCCGGGGCTCCGGCTCAAGGCAGCTGGGCAGGTGCATGAGCTTCGGCACCTGGTCCCAGGGGACGCTGTAGCCCCCGCCCCGGCGGCAGAACACCGAATCGGGGGTGTTCTCGAGGTCGGCAACCGGGTCGTAGGCCGCGGCGGCTATCACCTCCTCGCTGTTGTGGCAGAGGTCGTACCCCTCCACCTCGAGGCTCAGCCTGCCCCGGCCGCCGGTGTAGGAGGCGAGCTTTGCCGCGTAGCCGTTGGCGGTGGCCACCGGCACCCGGCCCCTCAGGATGCTGGTCTCCCCCGAATCCTCCGGGGACAGAAAGCTGCCGGACATGAGCTTTACGTCCCCCATGGCCCGGCCCAGCTGCTCCTTCGGCAGCTCCAGCCGGAAGGAGTACCAGGGCTCCAGCAGCACCGATTTTGCCCCCATGAGTCCCTGGCGCACCGCCCGGTATGTGGCCTCGCGGAAGTCGCCGCCCTCGGTGTGCTTGAGGTGGGCGCGGCCGGAGGCGAGGCTTATCTTCATGTCGGTTATGGGGGAGCCGGTGAGCACCCCCAGGTGCTGCTTCTCCCTAAGGGGGGTGAGCACCAGCCGCTGCCAGCTGCGGGCGAGGCGGTCCTCGCTGCAGCTGCTGGTGAACAGCAGCCCGCTGCCCCGGGGCAGCGGCTCCAGCAGCAGGTGCACCTCGGCGTAGTGGCGAAGGGGCTCAAAGTGGCCCACCCCCTCCGCCTGCTCCTCTATGCTCTCCCGGTAGATGACCCGGCCGGAGCCGATCTCCACCCGGGAGCCGAAGCGCTCCTCTATGACGCTCTTCAGTATCTCGGCCTGGACCTCCCCCATGAGCCCCACCTCTATCTCCCCGAGGGCGGGGTTCCAGCGCAGCTGCAGCTGAGGGTCCTCCTCGGCAAGGGAGGCGAGCTTCTGCATGAGCAGCTTCGGGTCCTGGCCGTCGGCGGGGAGTATGCGGTAGCTCATCACCGGCTCCAGCAGCGGCCGCCCGAGGCCCGCCTCCCGGCCGAGACCCATGCCGGCCTCGGCTCCGGCGAGGCCCAGCGCCGCGCAGACTCCCCCCGCCGGCACCTCCTCCACCTGGCGGAAGCGCTCGCCGGTGTAGACCCTGAGGCCGCTCACCTTCTCCTGCCGGGGGCCGCACAGGACGCTGTCCCGCACCCGGAGCGTCCCGCCGGTGACCCTCAGGTGTGCGATCTTCGCCCCGGAGGGGTCGTGGGTTATCTTGAACACCCTGGCCCCGAAGGCCTCGGGGTGGACCGGGGCGGGCATTAGCCGGTCTATTAGGTCCAGCAGCGGCTCCACCCCCTGCTCCAGCCGCCCGGAGCCGAAAAGGCAGGGGAAGCAGAGCCGCCGGGCCACCAGCCCGCCGACGGTGCGCTCCGAGAGCCGCCCGCGCTCAAAATACTCCTCCATGGCTCCCTCGTCCAGGGCGGCGAGGGCCTCCTGGTCGGGGCCGGAGGAAAAATCCACGCAGCCCTCCCCCAGCTCCCGGCGCAGCGACTCCAGCAGCGCGGCGGGGTCGGCCCGGAGCTGGTCCATCTTGGTCACAAAGATGAACACCGGCAGGCCGTAGGCCTCCAGCAGCCGCCAGATGGTGCCGGTGTGGGACTGCACCCCGTCGGCGGCGCTTATTACCAGCACGGCGCAGTCCAGCACCTGCAGCACCCGCTCGGTCTCGGCGGCAAAGTCCACATGGCCCGGGGTGTCCAGCAGGGTGAGCTGCATACCCTTCCAGTCAAGGCTTGCGCCGCTGGAAAATATGGTTATGCCCCTCTCCCGCTCCAGGCGGTGGGTGTCCAGGTGGGTGTCCCCCCTGTCCACCCGGCCCGGGGCGCGGGTGGCCCCCGAGAGGTGCAGCATGGCCTCCGCAAGGGTGGTCTTGCCCGCATCCACATGGGCCAGCAGACCAGCGCATATCATCTTCTTCTCCCCGGCCATCCCTCCGCCGCCTTTCGGTTGAAATACAGCTTTAAATATACCACAGCCCGGCCGGAAAGTGGAGACCTCCCGGCCGGGCTGTGGCGGTTTTTGCGGCGGCCCCCAGGCGGGGGGCCAAAAACCTTTTACATGAGGCTGCGGTAGAGCTGCTCAATCTCCTCCACGCTTGTGTCCCTGGGGTTGCCGGGGCGGCAGGCGTCGTTGTAGGCGTCGGTGGCCAGCTGGTGCAGCTCCTCCTCCTTCACAATGCCCTTGAGGGAGCAGACGATGCCAACGTCGTTGGCCAGCTGCTTCACCGCATCGATGGCGGCTTTGCGGTACTGCTGCTGGGTCATCTCGTCCACGCCCTTTACCCCCATGGCCCTCGCTATCTCCCGGTACTTCTCCCCGGTGTAGTCGGCGTTGTACTCCATCACGCAGGGCAGCAGTGTGGCGCAGGCCTTGCCGTGGGGCATGTCGTAGTAGGCGGAGAGGGTGTGGGCCATGGAGTGGTCCACCCCGGGGCCCACGTTGGAGAAGCCCATGCCCGCCACATACTGGCCGAGGGCCATGCCCTCCCGGCCGGCGGGGTCGTTGGCGCAGGCGGCGCGCAGGTTCTTGGAGATTATCTCAATGGCCTTGAGGTGGAACATGTCCGAGAGCTCCCAGGCACCCTTGGTGATGTAGCCCTCGATGGCGTGGGTGAGAGCGTCCATGCCGGTGGAGGCGGTGAGGCCCTTGGGCATGCTGGACATCATATCCGGGTCCACCACCGCGACGGCCGGGATGTCGTGGGCGTCCACGCAGACAAACTTGCGCTTCTTCTCGGTGTCGGTGATGACATAGTTGATGGTGACCTCGGCGGCGGTGCCGGCGGTGGTGGGGACGGCGATTATGGGGGCGCAGGGGTTCTTGGTGGGGGCCACCCCCTCCAGCGAGCGCACGTCCGAGAACTCGGGGTTGCGCACAATAATGCCGATGGCCTTGGCGGTGTCCATGGCGG
>CALXAK010000109.1 GCA_944386255.1 uncultured Clostridia bacterium | reverse complement strand
CCCAGCAGCTCCTTGACCACCTTGTCGTAGTCTGCGTGCTCGTCCGACATCTTGCTGACATAGAATACCCGGGCCTTGCCATATTCCACCGCCATCTTGCTGGCCTTTATGGCTCCCACCGAAAGGCCAGAGCGGGAGGACACCGGTATCATCACCGTCTCAGCGGCCATAATCCCCTCGCAGAGCCCGAGGCCAAAGTCGAAAAGACCGGGGGCATCGATGAGGTTTATGCGGCAGTCGTCGTAATCGAAGGGAGCGACCGCGGCGGAGATGGAGGCTTTGCGGCGGATCTCCTCCGGCTCAAAATCGCAAACGGTGTTCCCGTCGGCAACGTTGCCCAGCCGGTCGGAAGCACCGGCGCGGTAGAGCAGCGCCTCGGCGAGGCTGGTCTTGCCGCTGGAGCTGTGTCCGGCCAGCAGAATGTTGCGTACCTTGTCCGGTGTGACTTGCATGATGTTACATTTCCTCTCTTTGTATTACCTTAAAAACGCTTGCGCGGTAATTTAAACGCAAGACAAATTTTACCATAATTTTGAGCCGATTTAAAGGTGTTTTTGGATAAAACTCCACAAATTAGCAGCTCTCAATTCCACAAAAAAAAGGGGCAGCTTTTGTGCAAGCTGCCCCGTAAATGGGTATTTTATGTCAGTACCTTCGCAGCGCCGCCAGCAGCGCGGACACCACCAGCCAGCAGAACTGGAACCCCAGCACCGAGGTGATGATGCCGGAGATGGGGGCGCTGAAAATGCAAAGCCCCAGGGCCAGAGTTGCACCCACCAGCATGCAGGCGAGCTCGATGGCGGTGGTCATCTTGAGGGCGGAACGCAGATTGTAGCAGGCGAGGATGCCGCCAACAAAGGAGGATATGGTGCCTATGTGGATGAGGGCGGAACGGGCGCGGCCCACATACTCGGTCATCTTCTGCAGGTCACGGATGTCGCTCTCGGACACCACCGAGACCATGGACCTCGGGATGTGGTACATGTTGGCTATTCTCTGGGCGGTGACGTTGAAGTCCCGGGTGCGCACCAGCACGCTGACCCCCTCCCGCTCAAAGCCGCGCAGCGCTTTCTCCACCTCGGCGTTGGGAGCGTAGCTCACCACAAACATGGCGTAGAGCTTGCCGGAGACGGCGAGGTAGATGGCGTCCCGGGTGCTCTTTTTGGTGTAGCGGTTCTCATAGTCTCTGGAGGGGACCTCTATCTCGTGGCTCTGCAGCAGCTCCCGCTTGCCCAGCAGCACCCGGTTCTGGTCCACCCAGAAGCTGAAGCCCAGCCCGTCCTCGTAGACCACGCTGTCCACGTCGTAGAGCATCTCGGTCTTGCCCTGGATGACGTTGAGGAATACATGGGCCATGGTATCGCAGGACTGGATCAGCACCGAGGCGGCGTAGAGGATGGCCTTATCTATGCGCTCCTTTTCAAAGGTCTTGATGCCGTGGAGCATCACGTTGCCCTTGGGGAATATCTCCCGGCCCTCCATCACCACGCAGTTGGCCGAGACCATCTCGTCCACCGCCTCATAGCCCGGCACCACCGAACCCAGCCGCCAGAGGTACTTCTGCATGCCGGACATGGGCATGGCGCTGGCGAGGGTGGCCATAAAGGGCGAGGAGAGAGCGGCGGAGAGGGCTATGGTGCGCACCACCCCGAGAAAGTCCGAGCCGTTGAGATAGGCTATGCCTCCGGTGACGAGACTCAGCAGGAACACGATGCTCGCCGGCACCGAAACCGCCCGGTTGATGAGGTCCGGTGACTCGGAGTAGGACATGAAGCCCTCTACAAAGCCGGTCTTGCGCTTTACCAACACGGCGGCGTCGGTGATGTTGAGCTCCCGGGTAAGCCGCCGGGTGAACTGCTCGTCCGGGATTATGGCGGCGGAGTATTTTACATAGTCCTCCGACACCACCTTGAAGTTACCCAGCACCCTCCTGGCGCTGACGGCGTCCCCAAGGGCGGAGAATGCGAGGGCCGCACAGGCCACCGGGGCGCAGAAGGCGGCGGTGCTGCCGTCCGAGAGGGCTATGGCGCTCACCGACTCCACCAGCGCCGCAATGGCGGCAAAGGAGGTGACCGAGTGGCTGTCCGCCTTAAACGCTATAAGCCTGCCAAAACCGGTGAACACCGAAACGGCGTTTATGAGTATGGCCGCCAGCACCCCGGCGGCGTTTATTATCGGGAAGATGGCCGGGTCCCGAAGGAGTATGTCCGGGAAGTAGAGGGAGTACTCGGAGGCCACGTTGAGGTAGATGAGCACCGCGGCGATGAGGGAGGTGAACACCGTCCTCGCCACCGCCCTGCCCCGCCTCGACATCAGCAGGGCCTGGATGCTGTCTATGTCGTCCCGGGAGTTGTACTCCACCCCGTCCTCCGGGGGCTCGGGCTGCTCCTCCTCAAACAGCTGCTGCGGGGTGTCGTCCTGCTCACCGGCCACCTGTATGTCCTTGTGGCGGCGGGCTCTGCGGGCCTTGCCCCGAAGGGGCTTGTCGTCGATTATGACGGTGTCACTGAAGAAGGTCTTGAACTTCTCATCCTCGGCGTTCTCCTGGACGTTGAGCACACCCTTGCGGGCTATCTGCTCCGCCATGCGGTCCAGCTCGGCGCCGGTGTCCTCAAAGTTGATGGTGCCGGTGACCTCCTGGCGCTGCTCGGGGGTCTCCTCCGGGATGAAGCTGAGCTTGCTGAAGGTGGTGGTGAAAACCGGGTGCTCCTCGGCGTTCTGGGGTGCGGCCGCCGGCTCCTCCGGCTCCTGCTGAGCCTGGGCCTGCTCCTCCTCAATCTCCCGGTTGATTTCGTCGATACCGGTCATGATGGTGGGGGCGAGGGCGCTCTTGTTTATGGCCTCCTCCTGCTGCTGGGGCTCCCCTGAGAGGGCCTTTAGCAGGGAGCGGGTGTCGGCGGACCTGGGCGCGGGGGCGTTCTCCCGGCGGAACACCATGGTGCTGCCGCTGTCGCCCTGGGGCTGCTCCTCCCCGGCGCCATACTCCGACTGCCCCTGCTGGCCCGCGGGCGCCTGCCTTGCGAAGGGGGCGGTGTCAAAGGAGGAGAGGGGGCGCTTCTCCCTCTCCTGCTCCGGGTGGGAAAAGCTCCCGGTGCCAAAGGCGGCTCTCGGGGCCCTGTAGATGTTCGCGGCGCGCTGGCCCTCACCGGACTCGGGGCGGTGGTACACCCCACCGGTCAGCTCGGGCTGCTGCTCCTGCTCGGAGCCGCCGCTCTTTTTCTGGCGAAGCTGCTTGAGTATCTCCTCAAGCCTCGCTTCCCTGTCAAGCTCACTCATTTATCTTCCCTCGCTTGAAAGTCTCTGGCGAATTATCTCATATATGAGGGCCCCGGCTGCCACCGACGCGTTGAGGGAGTTCACCCTGCCCCTTATGGGCAGCGACACCACCCCGTCGCACAGCTCCTTTATGAGCCTTGAGACCCCGCGGCCCTCCGAGCCCACCACAAGGGCTATGGGGCCGGTGAGGTCCGCCTCGGCGCAGTAGGCCCCGTCCATGTCGGCGCAGTAACAGAAGACCCCCGCCTTTTTGAGCTCCCGGATTGCCGAGGCAAGGTTGCTCACCCGCACCAGCGGCAGGTGGCTGGCGGCCCCCGCCGAGGAGCGGTGCACCGCCGGGGTTATCCCGCAGCCGCCGCGCTTTGAAAACAGCAGCCCATGGGCTCCGGCGCACTCAGCGGTCCTTATTATGGCCCCCAGGTTGTGGGGGTCCTCAATGCCGTCCGCCGCCACCAGCAATGGGGCCTCGCCCCTCCCGGCGGCCAGCTGCAGCCCCTCCTCGAGGCTTTTGTACTGCACCCCCGGGGCGAGGGCGGCCACGCCCTGGTGGCGCTCCCCCTGGCAGATGCGGTCCAGCTTGGACGGGTGCACCCGCTTGAGCGCGGCCCCCCTCTCCAGCGCCATGGCCACAAGGTGGGAGTAGTCCTTCTCATCCGCCTGGCTGGAGAGGTAGAGGACGTCTATCTGCTGGCCGCTTTTCAGCAGCTCCAGCACGGCGTTCCTGCCGCAGACCACCTGGGCGCTCTCATTTCCGGCGTCGGTAAAGGTCCTTTCCAATTGGCTCTCCTTTTAATATTGTAAAGATACCATAGATAGTTTGATTATACCACCTATTTTGCAAAAAACCAACCGGGGCGCTTCTCCCCCGGGCGTGACCCCGGCGGAACGGTTGGAAGGGGCGGTGCGGTTCCTCATTTTGCCGAAGAGGGTAATACAAACAGTAGTGCCAACGTCGGGTTGGTAAAGGTCGAAAACCCGGTTGAAAATGTTTATTAATCCCCCAAAACACGGCATTTCACCCCGTTCAAAACATCTTTTCAACAAAATGTCGACGGTTGTCAACAAAACAGGGCGTATTTAAAATGAAGAATTTGTTAACAGAATTGTATTTTGAGCCGGTCCAAGGCGCTTTCCAAACGGGTGAAAATGGGGTAGAATGTGTGGAGAAAAATGTCGTTCTGGAGGCGAAAGGGCCATGGCTTTCACCGTAAAAATCGAGGATTTTGACCTTAGCAGCACACTTTTCTGCGGCCAGTGCTTCTGTTTTGAGCAGCTGGAGGATGGCGGCTACAGAGGGGTAGCCCTCGGCAGAGAGCTGTTTCTGCGGCAGAACGGCAGCGAAATAGAGGTTGAGGGCTGTACCGCCGGGCAGTGGGAGGACGAGTACCGGCACTACTTCGGCCTCACCGAGGACTACGGGGAGCTCAAGCGGCTGCTCAGCCGGGACGAGACGCTGAAAAAAGCCATTGCCTACTCCCCCGGCATAAGGGTGATGCACCAGCCGCTATTTGAGACGGTCTGCTCCTTCATAATCTCCCAGAACAACAACATAAAGCGCATTACCGGCATAATCGCCCGGCTGCGGGAGGGCTTTGGGCCCCTCTGCGAGGGCGGGTATCACCTCTTCCCCGGCCCCGGCCAGCTCTGCGGGCTGAGCGAGCAGGACCTCGCCCCCCTTCGCAGCGGCTACAGGGCGAAGTTCCTGCTGGACGCCGCCGATAGGTTTGCAAAGGGGGAAATAGACGAGCAGCTGCTGCGCACGGCTCCCCTGCCCGAGGCGCGGGCGCACCTTATGCAGATAAAGGGCGTGGGGCCGAAGGTGGCGGACTGCGTGCTGCTCTTCTCCTGCGAGAGGCTGGATGCGTTCCCCATGGACGTGTGGATGAAGCGGGTCATGGCGAGGCTCTACCCCGAGGGGCTGCCGGACTACGCCCGCCCCATAGGCGGCATTGCGCAGCAGTATCTCTTCCACTACGCAAGGACCTCCGAGGAGTTCTGCTCCGAGGGGTGAAAAAATGGCAAAAAAGAGCGCCGGCAGCCCGGCGCTCTTATTCTATCTCAGGAAAGGAGCACAGAATCTGTCTCCTCCTGGCGGCCCGCCACGGCGGCGAACTGCATAAGCAGGTCCCGCTTGGTGAGCTTCTTTTTGTCCTCCCCCGAGATGTCCAGGATTATGCTGCCCTGGTCCATCATTATAAGGCGGTTGCCGTACTTTATGGCGTCGGACATGTTGTGGGTTATCATGAGGGTGGTAAGGTCGTTCTCCTCCACAATGCGCTGGGATATCTCCAGCACGGTGGCGGCGGTGGCGGGGTCCAGGGCGGCGGTGTGCTCGTCCAGCAGCAGCAGCTTTGGCCGGCGCAGCGACGCCATCAGCAGCGTCACCGCTTGGCGCTGACCGCCGGAGAGCAGACCCATCTTGGCGGTCATGCGGTCCTCGAGGCCGAGGCCCAGCTCCCGGAGCTTTTCCCGGTAGATCTCCCGCTCCGCCTTTGTGACCCCCCAGCCAAGACCCCTGCGCTGCCCGCGCCGGTAGGCGAGGGCCAGGTTCTCCTCCAACTGCATGTTTGGGGCGGTGCCCATCATGGGGTCCTGGAACACCCGGCCTATAAAGCTGGCCCGGCGGTGTTCCGGCAGGCTCGTTATGTCCTCGCCGTCTATCACAATGCTGCCCCCGTCCACCGGCCAGGTGCCGGCGATGGCGTTGAGCATGGTGGATTTGCCCGCTCCGTTGCCGCCTATAACGGTAACGAACTCCCCGTCCCCAAGGCTGAGGGACAGGTCCTTCAGAGCAACCCGCTCGTTGACGGTGCCGGGGTTGAACACCTTGGTAACCTTTTTAAGCTCAAGCATCCCTTTCTCCTTTCACCCGGCGGCGACCCTGTCTCGCCCTGCCCCTCAGGTAGGGTATGGCCAGGAAGGCGGCCACAATGATGGCGGTGAAGAGCTTGAGGTCGTTGGAGTTGAGCCGCAGCCACAGCACCACCACCACCACAAGGTAGTAGGCGACGCCGCCCAGCACCACAAAGCAGAGCTTGCCGAAAAAGTTGAGCCAGCGGGAGAGCAGCCGGGAGTCGCTCACCGACTCGCCGATTATTATGGCCGCAAGGCCGATCACAATTGCTCCGCGGCCCATGTTTATGTCCGCAAAGCCCTGGTACTGGGCCATGAGCCCGCCAGCCAGCGCCACGACGCCGTTGGAGAGGGCGAGGCCCAGCACCTTCATGGCGTCTATGTTGATGCCCTGGGCCCTGCTCATGTTGGGGTTGCTGCCGGTGGCCCTTAGGGCGGAGCCCTGCTCGGTGCCGAAGTACCAGTACATGGCCGACACCAGCACCAGCACCACCGCTGCGCCGCTTATGATTGCGGGGGTCACATACCTCGAGGAGAGCAACAGCGGGTACCGGTCCACGCTTACCGCCCGGTTGGAGGCCATGCCCATTATTCTGAGATTTATGGAGTAGAGCGCCAGCTGGGTGAGGATGCCGGAGAGTATGGCGGGTATGCCGAAGCGGGTGTGCAGAAGGCCGGTGCAAAGGCCGGCTAGCATCCCCGCCGCCACCGCCGCCAGCACCGCCAGCGGGGCCGGGGTGCCGGAGGTTATGAGCATTACCGTCACGGCACCCCCGGTGGCGAAGGAGCCGTCCACCGTGAGGTCCGCCACGTCCAGCAGTCGGAAGGTGATGTAGACCCCGAGGGCCATTATCCCCCAGATCAGGCCCTGGGCCACCCCGCCGGGGATGTTTTTAAGCAGGTTAAGGGGGCTTAGCATTGAAAAGTAGCTCGTTAGAGCTGCAGCAATATCCATTGCAAACAACCTCAGCAAAACTTAAGTCTCGGGCCGCTGACCCTGGCGGGTCAGCCCTCGATGGGGCTGTAGCCTTCCGGCACCTCGATGCCCAGCTGCTCGCAGATATCGGGGTTGTAGAGTTTGCTGGTCTGGGCAGCGTACTCCACCGGCATGGTGGATATGTCGGCGCTGTTCACAAGTATCTCATAGGCCATCTCGCCGGTGGCGTAGCCCAGGTCGTAGTAGTCGATGGAGAGGGTGGCGACGCCGCAGCCGGAGCAGATGCTGGCCTCGCCCGCCACAATGGGCACCCCTGCCACAAGCGCCACGTTGTTTATGGCCTCAGCGCAGGTGGCGGCAGTGTTGTCGGTGGGTATGTAGATGACGTCGCACTCGTTGCAGGCGTTCTGGGTGACGGCAGAGACATCGTTGCTGTCGGCAAAGCCGAACTCAAGCACGGTGTAGCCCAGCGCCTCAAGCTCCTCGGTGATGACGTCCCGCTGGTAGATGGAGTTGGGTTCGCCGGAGCAGTAGAGTATGCCCACGGTCCCGGCGTCGGGGAAGAGCTCCTTCACCATTGCGGCCTGGTCCGCAAGGGGGGCGAGGTCGGAGGTGCCGGAGATATTGCCGCCGATGGTGCCGCTCCAGTCCTCGATGTCGAGGGCGGTGGCGTAGTCGGTGACCGAGGTGCCCAGCACCGGGATGGTGCTGGTGGCAGAGGCAGCGGCCTGCACCGCCGCGGTGGCGTTGGCCATTATGAGATCGCAGTTGGCGAGGAAGCCGGAGCAGATGGTGGTGCAGGTGGCGGGGTCGCCGGCGGCGTTGCCCTCCTCAAACACCACGCTGTCCCCCAGCAGGTCGGTAAGGGCGTCCTTAAAGCCCTGGGTGGCCCGGTCCAGCGCGTCGTGCTGGGCCAGCTGGCAGATGCCCACAGTGTAGGTGACCTCGCTGGCGTCGCTTTCGGAGTTCTGGGACTGGTCCTCACCCGGCTGGTCGCCGGCGGGGGCCTCGCCGCCCACGCAGGCGCAAAGGCTTAACACCATCGCAAGGCAGAGGCAGAGAGCTAAAAACTTCTTCATCTTTTTTCCTTTCTTTTTTGCCGCGAAAAACGGCCCCCTGCATGAGGCGGCCGCTGCGGAATTCAAAAGCTATAAAGCCGGTTGCCTCTCAGAAACTCTTCACACCACAATAGCGGCCCCAAAACGGAGCCCTGCTAAAGTAATAGAAGAAAACCGGAGCCGCCGGGCGCGCTGCTGAGAACATACCCCTTGTCTCCTCCTTCCGAAAGGCTGCTTTATTGGTTTAAATTATAGTGGTGTTAAAGCGCAAAGTCAACAGCCCGCCGCAAAAAAGGGCGAACTGCCGGATTCCTCGCCGAAGGCGGGAGCATTTATACCGGTTTCGGCCGCACACGGCGGATAATTTTGGCCTAAAAGTAAACTTTTTGGGACCTTTTGCACATTATCTTGACCTTGCGCAGAAAAAAGGCAATAATATGTAAACTATAATTGAGCGTGAGTTGATGTTCTGTTGACGAGAGAGGATTATAATGCCGGTGATATCTGGTCCGGGAGGGCGAGAATGCTCAAGATACTTATAGTTGAAGACGACCGGGAACTCATGGACCTCTTCCGCCGGGTGCTGCTGCGCAACGGGTACGACCTGCGCTGCGTGGAGGACGGCAGGGCGGCTCTCGAGCTGCTGGAGGAGGAGTATGTGGACCTGATAATCACCGACATAATGATGCCGGGGATGAACGGTTACCAGCTCATCCGCAGGGTCCGCGAGAACGGCATAAACACCCCGGTGCTGATAATCACCGCAAAGGACGCCTTTGACGACATGCGCGAGGGGTTCCTCTCCGGCAGCGACGACTACATGGTGAAGCCGGTAAACCTCAACGAGATGGTGCTGCGGGTCGGGGCGCTGCTGCGCCGGGCCCAGATGATAAACGACCACCGGATTGTGCTGGGCGGCACCGAGCTGGACCTTGACTCCATGACGGTGAGCGTGGGGGGCGAGAGCACCATACTGCCCCAGAAGGAGTTCATGCTGCTCTACAAGATGGCCTCCTCCCCCGGCAGGACCTTTACAAGGCAGCAGATTATGGACGACATATGGGGCATCGACTCCGAGACCGACCCGCACACCGTGGACGTGCACATAGGGCGGCTGCGGGAGCGGTTCCGTGGCAACCGGGATTTTGAGATCGTGACCCTAAGGGGCATTGGTTACAAGGTGGTCAAGCGCCGTGAAAAGCAGTAGATCCGGCAAAATCAGCGTCAGGCTCTACTTTATCTTTATCATATTCGGCATCATCCTGCTGACCGTCTCGCTGGCGGCGGCGCTGCTGATAATGCTGCAGGGGTCCTTTGAACCCCTGGTGATAGAGAGCGTGACGCTGGTGAGCATACTCTTTACCAGCATTGTGCTGGGGGCGGCGATAACCGCTGTGGCCAGCATATTCGTGAGCCGGCCCTTCCGGCGGCTGACCGGGGCCATGGCAAAGGTGGCGGCCGGGGATTTTTCGGTGCGGCTGGAGGAGAACAGCAGTATAAAAGAGATACGGGAGGCCTACAGCAGCTTTAACCTCATGACCCGGGAGCTGCAGTCGGTGGACGCAATGCAGAGCGACTTTGTCTCCAACGTGTCCCACGAGTTCAAGACCCCCATTGCCGCCATAAACGGCTACGCCATGCTGCTGCAGGATTGCCCCGAGGACCCGCAGGAGCAGCAGGAACTGCTGGACAAGATTGTGTTTAACACCCAGCGGCTCTCGGAGCTCGTGAGCAACATGCTCCTGCTCTCAAAGCTGGACAGCAGCGCCATTGCCGACGTGCGGGACAGCTTCCGGCTGGACGAGCAGATCAGAAAGGCGATTCTCGCGCTGGAGCACCGCTGGGCCAAAAAGAACATAGACTTTGACGTGGACCTAAAACCGGTGACCATCACCGGCAACGAGAACCTGCTGATGCACGTATGGATAAACCTCATTGACAACGCCATAAAGTACTCCGGGGAGTCGGGGCTCATCAAGGTCCGCCTCACCGGAGGCAGAAAAATAGTTGCCATTGTAGAGGACAACGGCTGCGGGATACCGGCCGAATCCTTGCCCTACATCTTCGAGCGCTTCTACCAGGCAGACCCATCCCACCGCACCGAAGGCAACGGCCTTGGTCTTGCGCTTGTAAAGAAGATACTGGACAGCTGCGGCGGAGAGATCTACGCCGAGAGCCACCCCGGCAGGGGCGCCAGGTTCACCGTGGCCCTGCCCGGCAGCTGACGGCGCTTGTATTCCGCCGCGCCTTGGGCTATAGTCCTCTTTGACCAAATGGACAGTAGGTAAAATCCCCATTGCAAAAACCCTTTGGAGGAACCATGGACATAAACATTCCGCTTGATTACTACCGAAAGCTTCGGCCGAAAACGCTGCTCTCCCAGCGCTATCGGCACCTGCTCATGCTGCTCTTCTGGCCTCTATTCGGCCTTACATTCTTCGCCATGGAGCGCGGCCCACTCTCCCAGCGGGAATACTTCCCGGTGGAGTGCGCGCTGGACGATATTATCCCCTTTAATGTGTTTTTCCTGATACCCTATCTTTTCTGGTTTGTGTTTATGTGGGCAATGCTGGTTTACACCCTGCTCTTTGATGTGAGGGCGTTCAGGATTTACATGCGCTTTATAATCATCGCCTACACTGCCACCCTCATAATCTACCTCGTAGCCCCCACCTGCCAGGAGCTGCGGCCGGTGGTGTTCCAGCGGGACAACATATTCA
>CALXAK010000108.1 GCA_944386255.1 uncultured Clostridia bacterium | reverse complement strand
GAAGGAGCCGATTATGCGCCGGAACTCCAGTATCTTGCCGTCGGCGGTCTCCATGCCGGTGCCGTCCCCGGTCACCGCAATGGCGTCGCAGCGCTGCATCCCGAGGGCCAGGTCCTCCTCCAGGCTGCGCCCCGAGAGGTACTTCTGGTACTTAAACCGCACCCCGCCTATCACGCTCACCTTACCGTCCGCCCGGTAGCCGGCAATCATGTCGGCGTAGGCCTGGTCCTGGTCCACCGGCAGGTGGCCGCAGACCGAGTCCACCTGCATGAAGGGCGCGCCGTACTCCCGGGCCAGCTCGTAGCTGCGGGGGAAGTCGTCCAGCACGTTCACCCCAAGGATGTAGCCCGGCCGCTCCCGGCGAATGAGCGCGAGGGCCGCCTCCACGTCCCCGGCGTCGCCAAAGTAGTCCTCCAGTATCATGGCGTCGGCGCCGTTCTCGGCGTAGATGTCGCACTCCCGCAGCGCCCGGTCCAGCCGGTCCTGGCGGTTTTCCCCCTTCATGTGTATCATGGCGAGGATGGGTTTTTTGTTTTTGAAGATTTCAAGAAACATTCCGCTGCCTCCTTTGTTTTGCAGTCCTCAGAGCCGCTCCACCAGCTCGTCGCAGAAGAGAACCTTCCCTCCCACGCCAATCTTCTTTGCAATCTCGCCTATCTGGGGCTTTTTGATGCGCGCCTCCTGCACCACCTCTTCGTTCCAGAAGATGTCCCGGGGGTCGCCGTCGGCTATAACGTTCTTGTGGGCCATCACCACAATGCGCTTGAAGTTTGCAACCGCAAAGTCCATGTCGTGGGTGATGGTGAGCACCGTCACACCGTCCTCCTCAAGCCCCTTTATAAGCGAGGCCAGGGTCTCGGTGCCGTGCTTGTCCTGCCCGGCGGTGGGCTCGTCCAGTATGATGTACCGGGGCTTTGCCGCAATCACCGCCGCAATCGCCACAAATTTCCTTATGGGGTAGGGGATGTCCAGGGGGTTTGTGTGGAGGTACTTTTTTATGTCGGTGAGCTCCACCGCCCGGTCCACCCGGCGCTTCATCTCCTCCTCGGGTATCTTAAAGTACCGGGGCATGTACTCAATCTCGGAGATGACGGTGCTGTTGAATATCTGCTCGTCCGGGTTCTGGAACACATACCCCACCATCCGGGCGATAAAGGCGGTGGTCTTCTCCTTGGTGTTGACCCCGTCTATTATCACGTCCCCCTCGGTGGGCCGGTTGAGCCCGTTCATCATCTTTACGCAGGTGGTCTTGCCGGCGCCGTTCTGCCCCACAATCGCCACCCGCTCGCCGGGCTGTATGGTGAGGTTAATGTTCTCCAGCGCCTTAAACCCGTTGGGGTAGCTAAAGCCCGCGTTTTTAATCTCGATTGCCATTCGGCCTTCCCCCTTTCCGCGACCAGCGCCGCGGCCTCGTCCACGGTTATGGGAATCTCCCGCAGCGGCTTGCCGGCGCGCTGCATCTCGTGGCCGAATATCGCCGCCCCCGGCAGCATGGCCCCCTTGTCCAGCACCGACAGGTCGCTCAAAATCTTCTTGGTGGGGCCGCTTGCGGCAATGGAGCCATGCTGCATCACCAGTATCTCGTCACAGTACTCGGCTATTAGGTCTATCTTGTGCTCCACCAGCACCAGCGTCTTGCCCCGGCCCTTGAGGGTGTGGATTATCTCAAACACGTCCTCGGTGCCCTCCGGGTCCAGCTGGGAGGTGGGCTCGTCGATTATGAGCGTCTCCGGGTCCATCACTATTATGGAGGCGAAAGCCACCCTCTGCCGCTGCCCGCCCGAGAGCTCGTTGGGGTTGTTTTTTATGAGGTCCTCGATCTTCAGCTGCCTGCACACCTGGCAGACCCGGTCCAGTATCTCGTCCTTTGGCACCCCCAGGTTCTCGAGACCCATGGCCACCTCCTCAAACACCGTCTCCTTTATCCCGCTTATCTGGGTAAAGGGGTTCTGGAAGACGTAGCCTATTTGAGCAGAGATTTCTGCGGTGTCCCATTCCCGGACGTCCACACCGTCTATTATCGCCTCGCCGGTGAGCTTGCCAAGGTAGAAGTGGGGTATCAGCCCGCGCATGAGGTTGCAAAGGGTGGTCTTGCCGCCGCCGTTTTCGCCTATAATGCCGTAGAACTTCCCCTTTTCAAAGCTGTAGCTCACGTCCTTGAGCGCCGGCTCCTTGGTGTAGGGGTACTTGTAGGTCGCATTTTTAAGTTCGATAAAGGCCATATTACCTGTCCTTTCCGCTCACTTCAGGATGGAGAGCAGTATCCGCGCCGCCAGCAGCGCCACCAGCGCCACTACAAACGCCGCCGAAAGCAGCTTTTCCTTGCCGGTCATGGGCTCGAGCTCCCTTATATAGGTGTGCTTCCTGTCCACCGAAAAGGCCCGGGCGTCCATGGCGATGGACTTTTCCTCGGTGCTGGAGAAGGCGCCCAGCATGAGCGGACCAATGGTGGGGAAAAACGCCTTTATCCTCAAGAAAACGTTCCCATCGGTCTCGATGCCCCGGGACTTCTGGCTCTCCAGAATGGTGACCGAGGTCTTGCGCAGGTCTATTATGTTCTGCATGGAGGAGAGCATTATAAAGGAGGTCTCGTGGGACACCCCCAGCATCTCAAAGGAGTACATTATGTCCCGCATGGCGGTGGTGTTAAAGAACAGCAGCACCGCCCCGGCAAACCCCAGCATGTAGGAGTTGATATTCATGGCTATCACGAAGGATTCGAGATGCCATTTCCAGCCGAAAAGCGAGAACATCACCGTGGTGTTCACATCCCTGGCGCCTATCTGGCGTATCACCGTGAGGAACAGTCCTATCACCACAAACAGCACAAGGAACACCTTTGCAAACTTTTTGCCGCAGCCCGCGAGAGCTGCAAATAAAAAGTAGAAAAGGCACCAGGCAAAGCCGTAGCGCCAGTCGGCCACCACAATGGTGGACAGCCCCACCGAAAAGCAGATTATCATCTTGGTAAGGGGGTAGAGGTCGCACCAGAAGTTGCCAACCTTCTGGTAGCTTTTGAAGGAGTTGACGAATTGCATATCCATATGAGCGGCTCCTTTTACTACAGGAATGGCGCCGGCAGCAGCAGCCGGCGCCACACTGTTTTGCTAAATCGGGCGGCTTACTGCTCCGCCGAGCTGAAATGGACGGTTTTGCGCCTTACTCCGCCTCTTCCAGAACCTTGTCGGCGTCCTTGATGTAGACGTGGCCGAGAGGCAGCTTGGAGAGGAAGCGGGTGGGTATGGCCTTGAAAATGCTGAAGCAGCAGAGCACGGTTATAACCTTGTCCAGAACGTCTATGCCGGACTCGGCGATGAACTGAGCGAGGAACTTGGGCAGGCCCACCACTTCGTGCAGAGGGATGGAGAAGATGGTGGAGGTGCCGCTGCCAAAGTCAAAGCCGTAGACTATCCAGGTTATGCAGGCGCCAACGCCGCCGCCTATGAGGGCGAAGAAGATGGAGCTTACGAGGGTCTTCCAGATGCTCTTGAACCAGCCCTTCTGGGAGAGGAAGGCCGCCACAATGGCAAAGGCCATGTTGAGCGGTGCATAGAAGAGGGTGGTGGGGGAGGAGATGGCGTTGAGTATGTTGGACACAAGGCCCACTACAATGCCGGGCCAGTACCCGCAGAGTGCCGCCACCACTATGGTGCCAATGGAGTCAAGGTAGAGCGGCAGCTTGAGGAGAATGGCGATCTGCCCGCCGATGAAGTTGACGGCGATGCCAATCGGGATCAGGAATAGCGCGAGCTTGTTTACCTTGCCTTGTTTTGCCATTGAGTTGCCCTCCTAAAATATTATCGTATATGTTCAAGCCGCAACGGGCGGTTTGACCTTGCAACATTATATACAAAAATTTAAGACAATGATAATATTTTTGGTCGAAAAAGTCAACTGCCTTGGCTGCGGCTGTTGTTCAATTTTTCGGCTTTACCGCCGCATTTTTGCCCTACAGGTAAAGCCTATTCGACTTTCTCAAGTCGCAGACCTTCTCCAGCCTCTGCCGGTAGGCAGAAAGCTGTTCCGGTGAAAGGCCTCTCACCTCCTCCGGACAGACCGAGACGCACCTCATGCAGCCTATGCAGAGCCCGGGGTCGGCGGTGGCCGGGTGGTCAGCGGCTATTGCCCCGGCGGGGCAGGCGGCGGCGCAGCAGCCGCAGCCGGTGCAGCCCTCCCCCGCGGCGGGTATTGCCGAGGGCCCCCGGTACTCCTTGAAAGGGCGGTTTC
>CALXAK010000107.1 GCA_944386255.1 uncultured Clostridia bacterium | reverse complement strand
TTATATTAGCGTAAAATTCCCACTTTTTCAAGGGCCGCTGCAACTTTTTCCCCGGCCGGCAGAGAGAGCACGTCCTCCCGGTCGATGGCACGCAGCACCCCGAGAGCCACCAGGTAGGCAACCGCTCCGGCCGCTATCCCCACCGACATTCCAACGGTGGTCCTGGTGGGCAGGGCCAGGGTAAAGAGCTCATAGGCGAGCTTTGCCGAGACACCGCAGAGAGCGCCGGCTATGAGCGGCTTGCCGATGGAGCCGAACAGGTCCAGCTTTATGCCCGCCGAGCGGCCGAGCACCATTATGCCCAGCACCGCCATGGTGCCGTAGCAGGCCACGTTCCCGAAGGGCACCGCCCTTATATTCACCCCTGGTATGCCCACAAAAAGGTAGTTTATCCCGATTTTGAGGGCGGCTCCCAGCAGCATGAGCTTTACCGGCACGTCAATGCGCCCAACCCCCTGCAGCAGGGAGTTTGCGGAGCTCGAGACCGCCACGAATACAGCGGCTATGCCCAGCACCGCTACCATGGGTATGGCGATCTCGGCGCTGTATGGGTCGCTGCCGGCGTAGAGGAAGCGGGTGATTGGGCCCGCCAGGGCGAACAGGCCGAAGCCCAGGGGGGAGGCTATGAGCATGGTCATGCGCAGCACCGACTGGGCCTCCCGACGCATGGACACCGCGTCGTGCCGCACAAACGCCTTGGTCATGTGGGGCATTGAGCTCATGCCAAAGGCACCGGTGAGGCTGGGGATGAGGTTGTAGAGGGAGGTGCCCATGCCGTACACCCCGTAGAGGTAGTTGGCTATCTCGTCCGAGGAGTCGGCGAGGCTCTTGCCGGCAAGCTCCATGAGCCCCCCGTGGGAGGCAAAGAGGGTGGCAGCGTCCTCCTCGAACACGCCTATCAGGCGGTTCGCTATCATCACTCCGTCAATGAGGCCGGCGAGGTAGACCGTCACGCTGGAGAGGGCTATTGGGATGCTGAAGCGCAGTATGGCCCGCAGGATATCCCGGCCGCAGTGGGGCTCGGGGCTGAGGGCAAGCTGCTGCTCGCTCACCGGGTCGCCCTTTACCGCCCGGAGGATCAAAAAGTAGATGTAGCCCGCAAAGCAGGAGATAGTGACGCCGAATATGGCGGCGGCTGCGGAGACCGAGCCCACCACCACCTCCAGCTTTTCACCTGCTTCGAGGGGGGAGCCCAGCACGGTGCCGCTCTGCATGTACTCGGCGGTGAGGCTGCTGCGGGCGATGTAGGCCCCGCCGAGGCCAGCGGCCACCTTGAAGAGCACCTCTATGACCTGACTCACCGCGGTGGGGGCCATGTTGCTCATACCCTGGTTGTAGCCCCGCTCCGAGGCCATGAGGCAGCTGAAGAGGATGGAGGGGGCCACCGCCAGAATGGCATAGGTCGCCCTGGGTATGTGGATTATGTCCTGGGCATAGGGCCTCGCCAGCAGCGCCAGCGCCACCGAGCTCACCGCTCCCACCGAGAGCAGGAATATGGTGGAGACCCTGCGCACCTTTCGGATGTCCCGGTAGCGGCCCTCCGCCCGGTAGCCCGCGATGATGCGGGAGATGGCTATGGGGAAGCCGGAGACCGACACCGAATAGATGACGAGGTAAATGTTGTAGGCGTAGGTGTAAAAGCCGTTGCCGTCCGCGCCTATCACCGCCACCATCGGCACCTTGTAGATGGCGCCGATGATCTTGACGATGGCGGCGGCCAGTGCCAGCACCAGCGCCCCTTCTATCATGGACTGATTGCGGTTTTTGGCCAATTTGGTACCACCGTTCCGCCGCCGGGCTCGCCGGCGGCGCTGGTAATTAGGATTTTACTCCGAGAGGGATGAGAGATCCGCGAGAATGCTGTCGATCTCCTTTACGATCTCTTCCTTGCGGGAGGGGTCCACCTCCACCCCCTTGGCCTCGTTGTAGACCATCTCGCCGAGGGTGCGGTAGCAGCCTCTCAAGGAGGTCTTGAGGCGGGTCTCCTTGACCTTGTCCTTGCCCTTCTCGTAGAGGTCGGTGGCCACGTCCGAGACGGTGTCGGCGGCGCTGGAGGCAAAGTCCTTGGCCTTGTTGAGCATGTCGTTGAAGTCGCTCATGGTTACGTCTCCTTTTCTTATGCTTCGTATTTCAAAACCGGCTGGGCGCCGGCTTTACAGCTGGTCTATTCCGGCAGCCTGAGGCCGCCCAGGAACTCCCGGAGCACCGAGTTCTCCGGCAGCAGCTCCAGGGGAAGGTCCGGCACGAGGCTATACCTCCGGGAGAGGGATTCCAGTATCTCCCGGCTCTCGCCGCCGCTCTCGCCGTCCGCCAGCAGCCGGCGCAGCACCGGGGAGAACACCGGCAGCTCGCTGAGGAAGGAGGTGTTGAGCACAAAGTTGGCGGTGAGCTTGTAGGGTTTTATATACTTCTCCTCCCCCGCCATTATATTATCCCACCCCGAGAGGGTCTTTTCAATGCTGGACTTGCGGAAGCTGAGGTCCCGCACCAGCCTCCGGGTGATGCGGATGTCCCTTGTGTGCAGCACCCGGGTGTTCCCGTCGTAGTACTCGTCCCGGAGCGAGGCGTAGACCCGGGCGGTGTTCTCCACCGGGAAGCCCTCCGCGAGCTCGGGTGAGAGGGCGTGGATGCCCTCGGTGATGATGACGGTGCCGGGGGCGAGCTCCAGCCTCCTGCGCTCCGCCCGGCGGCGTCCGGCGGCAAAGTCGAACATGGGCATGTCGAAGCTGCCCTTCTCCACCAGCTCCCCCACCGCCTGCTGGATGAGGGGAATGTCCAGGGTTTTAACGCTCTCATAGTCCGGCTTGCCGTCCGGGAGCCTGGGGTAGAGGTCGTTGTCGATGAGGAAGTCGTCCATGGAAATCACCGCCGCCGGGGCTCCGAGGCGGGTCATCTCCAGGGCAAGGCGCCGGGCGCTGGTGGTCTTGCCGCTGGCGGAGGGGCCGGTGAGCAGCACCGCCCGCACCCTGTTCTGTATCAGCTGCCGGGCGATGCGGCGCAGCCGCCGGAGATAGACCGTTTCCGACTCCTTTATTATGTCCCTGCCGTCCCTCACCATTCCGGCGAGGGAGGAAAGCTGTATACGGTTCTTGTAGGGGAAGTGACTCAGGGTATTAAGCATCTGGGTTCCTTTCAGGGGGTCTCATGGGAAAATGCTATAGCTCGAGGCCGCCCAAAAACTCCCGTATCATGGAGTCCTTGGGCAGGGCGTCGCCGGACACCGTCTCCACCTGGGAGAACTTCTCCCCCAGGTCGAGCAGCTTGTCCCGGTGCGCTCCGCCCTCCTGCGGGTCGGCGCAGAGCTGCAGCACCCTTCCCTTTAGTATGCCCAGCTCACAGTTGAAGGATGTGTTGAGCAGGGTGTCGGCGTGGTCCCGGAAGGGCCGAATGAACTGGTCCGCGCCCTCCTCGATGGTGCTCCACATATCGAGGGTCTTCTCGGTGGAGACGCCTCTCTGGGCGGCGTCCCGCAGCAGCCGGCGGCTTATGCGGATCTCGCTGGTGGAGAGGAAGGGCTGGCCGTTGAGGGTGAACTCGTCAAAGAGGGTTGCATAGACCCGCAGGATCTTGTCGTGGGGCAGCGCCTGCCAGGTGAGGGGGTTTAGGGCGTGCAGGCCCTCCACCACCAGCACCGAGGAGCGGTCCGACCCGAGGGTGACCTCCTCGTACTCGCGCTGGGCGGTGGCGGAGCGCTTTTTGGGCATTTTGGCGCTCTCCCCTCTTATCAGGGCCAGGGCGCACTGGTGGAAGTAGTCCAGGTCCACCGCCTCTATGGTCTCGTAGTTTGCGGTGCCGTCCGGCTTGCGGGTCTTGACGAACTCCGGGTCCTTGAAAAAGTCGTCCATGGAGATGACCAGGCTGTTCTTACCCCGGCGGCGGAGCTCCCGGGCTATCAGCAGGGAGCTGGTGGTCTTGCCGCTGGAGGAGGGCCCTGCCACCAGAGCCATGCGGGTGTCGCCGTGGACTATGCGGTCCACCACCGAGGCGAGGCGGCCCTTGTAGGCGCTGTCCGACTGGAGCACCAGGCGATCGCCCATGCGGGCAAGACGGTTTATTTCGCTCAGCTCGATGCGGTTCTTCTTAAATCTGTCGCTCATTGTAGAATTGGTCCAATTTATCCTTTCTCTTCAGAATATTGTCAAAACCGGATATATATTCGGCGGGGTACTTGTAGTTGAAGATGCGGTCTATAAAGCCGCTCCCCCGGTCCACCAGCTTGCTCACCGCCCCCGCCCCGCAGGCCACGATGGTGTGCAGCTCCTCCATTATGAAGATGTTGTAGAGGCAGTCCCTGCCGGGCAGGGCGTAGCCGGTGTTCTCAAGGCCCTCCAGGGTGCCCTTCTGCTTGTACATGTAGTAGGGCTGGTAGCCCCGGGCGGTGAGGGTCTCGAGGGCGTGCCGCACCATCTCACCGGCCCCCTCGGCTCCGCTCTGGCGCTGGTCCCGCATTCGGGAGGCCCGCTTGAGGGTGAGGGCGTGAACGGTGACGTTCTCCGGGGCCATGCCAAGCACCCACTCAAGGCTCCGCCGGAAGCCCTCCGGCGTGTCCCCGGTGAGGCCGGCGATGAGGTCGGCATTTATGTTGCAGAACCCCTCCTGCCTTGCCATCGCGAAGGCAAGCTCTATGTCCTTTGCACTGTGGCAGCGGCCGATGAGCTGCAGCACCCGGTCCGAGCCGGTCTGGGGGTTGATGGACAGGCGGGTCACCCCCGCGTCCTTCAGCGCCCGGAGCTTCTCCCGGGTGATGGTGTCCGGCCGGCCGGCCTCCACCGAGAATTCCCGGCAGTCCGCCGCGCCGAAGAGGGAGTTGAGCTCCCCGGTTAGCCGGGCCAGCTGCTCCGCCGAGAGCACCGTGGGGGTGCCGCCGCCTATGTAGACGCTCTCCATCCGCAGCGACAGCCGCCCGGCCCGCTCCCGCACATCCCGCAGCTCCAGCAGCAGCCTGTCGAGGTAGTCGTCCAGCATGGCAAGGTCCCTGCCCACCGTCTTGCTCACAAAGGAGCAGTAGCTGCACCTGCTGGGGCAGAAGGGTATGGACACATAGAGGGAGTAGGACCTGGGCCCGCAGAGCCGGTCGGCGGCAAGGGAATGGCCCGCCACCTGCAGAGCCAGCTCCGCCTTGTCCCGCTGCACCAGCTGCCCGCCGCAGAACTCCTCCAGCACCTGCCGCTCGCTCTTTCCGGCGGCCAGCAGGCCCATGGCGTACTTTGCGGGGCGTATGCCGGTCATGATACCCCAGGGGGGCCGCCTGCCGGTGAGCTCCGAGAGCAGCCGGAAGAGCAGCGACGCCAGCTGCCTCTCCTGCAGCTTTTGGGGGGCGTCCCCGGGGACGCTGTCCCTCATGAGCTTTACCTCTCCTCCGCTCCTCGCCCCGGCCAGCAGCCGAAGGCCGCCGGGGAAGTGGGAGATGCGGGCCTCGATGCAGTCCCCCCGCACCGGGCCGCCGGTCAAATTCAGATCGTCAAAGAACAGCCTCGCCACGTTCTCCATCTCGTAGGAGAAGCCGTGGCCTCGCAAAACCAGCTTCATCGACAGAGGTAGGGGTTGTGCTGCCGCTCGTGGGAGAGGGTGGTGCTCTGCATGTGGCCGGGGAACAACCGGAGCTCCTGCTCCGGCAGCTCCCGCAGCCGGGCGAGGGAGAGGGAGAGCTGCTTCTCGTCCCCGCCGGGCAGGTCGGTGCGGCCCACCGTCTCAAAGAAGAGGGTGTCGCCGGTGAAGATGCAGTCCTCGATTATATAGCAGACGCTGCCCTCGGTGTGGCCGGGGGTCCCGAGCACCCGGAACTCCTTTTCCCCCACCTCGATTCTGTCCCCGTCGTTGAGGGATCTGTCCGGCAGGGTCTTGAGCCTCCAGCCGTCCTGCTGGCCGCAGAACACCTGGGCTCCATACTCCAGCACCAGCTCCTCCAGGGCGCCGGTGTGGTCAAAGTGGCCGTGGGTGAGCAATATGGCAGAGCAGCGAAGCTCCCGCTCCTGCAGCTCCCGGATGATCCTCCCGGCCTCGTCGCCGGGGTCTATCACCGCGGCTTCGCCGCCGCCGCAGGGGACGATATAGCAGTTCTCCTCGAGAGAACCCACCTTGAGGGTTATGACTTCCAGCATTTTTACCACTCCTTTGTGTCGAGAATTATTGTAACCGGGCCGTCGTTCAAGAGCTCCACCTTCATGTCCTGGCCGAACTCCCCGGTCTGCACCCGGGAAATGCCGGCCTCCCGCAGCTTTGCGGCGAAGGCCTTGTAGAGGCTCTTTGCAATCTCCGGCTGCTCGGAAGCTATAAACGACGGGCGCATGCCCTTTTTGGTGTCGGCGGCCAGAGTGAACTGGCTTATCACCAGCGCCTCAAGGCCGAGGTCCAGGGCGGAGAGGTTCATCTTCCCCTCCCGGTCGGAAAAAATGCGAAGGCCGGCGGTCTTGCGGGCGAGCTTGTCCAGCAGCTCGGGGGCGTCCCCCTTCACGGCGCAGAACAGCACCAGCAGCCCGGGGCCTATCTCCCGCCTGCTGCCGTCCTCCAGAGTTACCGATGCGTACTTTACCCTTTGAATCAGCGCCTTCATCTGTTTTCACCCCGGCTGCCGGCCCTACTTGAAGAGCCGGTCCACGCTGGTCACGTCCTTTATCTTCTTGAGCCTTGAGACCACCGTGTCCAGGTGCTCCTTGTTGGTTATGCCGATGGTCAGGTCCACCACCGCCTTGCCGCCGCTGTTGGTGCGGCAGCGCATGGCGTAGATGGGTATGCGCAGGTTGGCGAGCTGGCCCGACACATCCGCCACAAAGCCTATGCGGTCCAGGCCCTCCACCTCCAGGGTTGCGTGGAAGGTCTCCTTTATGTCGCTGTCCCACTCCACCTTTATCCAGCGGGGGGCGTTGTCGTCCTCCAGATACTGGGCGGCGGCCACGTTCATGCAGTCCCGCTTGTGAACCGTGACCCCCTGGCCGCGGGTGATAAAGCCCACAATGTCGTCCCCGGGCAGGGGGTTGCAGCAGCGGGCGAACTTTACGAGGCAGTTGTCCAGCCCCTCCACAATCACCCCGTCGCTGCCCTTTGAGCGCTTGCGCACGGCGGGCAGGTCCATCTCCTCGGGGATGGCGTTCTGGGGTTCCTGGGGCTTCTGGACCCGCTGGAGGATGTCCTTGAGCTTTGGCACCAGGCGGCTCATCTGCACCCCGCCGTAGCCGAGGGAGGCGAACAGCTCCTCCTCGGAGTTCAGCTTCTGGCGGCGGACTAGCTCCTCCATCACCTCCCCGAACAGCTCCTCGGGGATGCTCACGCTCTGGCGGCGCAGCTCCTTTTCAAACATGGAGCGGCCCTCGACGATGTTCTCCTCCCGGCGCTCCTTTTTGAACCAGGCGCGGATCTTGCTCTTGGCCTGGCTGGTCTGGACGATGTTGAGCCAGTCCCGGCTGGGGCCCTTGTCCTTGGCGCCGGTTATGACCTCTATTATCTCGCCGGTCTTTACCCTGTAGGTGAGGGGGACTATGCGGTTGTTGACCTTGGCGCCTATCATCCGGTTGCCAACGGCGGAGTGTATGGCGTAGGCAAAGTCGATCACGGTGGAGCCGTAGGGCAGGTTTATCACGTCCCCCTTGGGGGTGAAGACGAATATCTCCTCCGGGATGAGGTCGCTCTTTATGTCCCGCAGGATGTCCACCGAGTCGTCCGACTCCTGCTGGCTCTCCAGCAGCTGCCGCACCCAGGCGAGCCGTTCCTCCAGAAGATCCCGGCCGCTTATGCCGGCTTTGTACTTCCAGTGGGCGGCGACGCCGTACTCCGCCTCGTTGTGCATCTCCAGGGTGCGGATCTGGATCTCAAAGGGCATGGCGTCGTTGCCGATGACCGAGGTGTGCAGCGAGCGGTAGCCGTTGGGCTTTGGGGTGGAGATGTAGTCCTTGAACCTGCTGGGGATGGGGCGGTACATGTCGTGCAGCACCCCCAGGGCGTTGTAGCAGTCGGCGGTGGTGGAGAGAATGACCCGGACGGCGTAGATGTCGAAGATCTCCTTCATGGCCTTGTTCTGGATGTAGAGCTTGCGGTAGATGCCGTAGACCGACTTTACCCTCCCGGTTATGGACTCCACCTTTATGCCCGCCTCCTGCATGCGCTTGGAGATGCTGGAGATTATGCCGTTTATAAAGGATTCGCCGAGGTTGTCCTCCTTGAGGGTGCGCACTATCTCCTCGTAGCCCATGGGGTCCAGATACTTGAGGGAGAGGTCCTCCAGCTCCTCCTTGATGGTGTTCATGCCCAGGCGGTGGGCGATGGGGGCGTAGACCTCCATGGTCTCCAGCGCCACGTCCCTCTGCTTCTGGGGGGCCATGGCGGAGAGGGTGCGCATGTTGTGCACCCGGTCGCAGAGCTTTATGAGCATCACCCTTATGTCCCGGCTCATGGCCAGCAGCATCTTGCGCAGGTTCTCAGCCTGCAGCTCCTCGGTGGAGGAGAAGGGTATCTTGCCCAGCTTTGTGACCCCGTCCACCAGCAGGGCGATGGAGGAGCCGAAGCCCTTTTCAATCTCCGAGAGCTCGGTGGGGGTGTCCTCCACCACGTCGTGCAGCAGCGCCGCCGCCACCGACTCGGTGTCGAGGCCCAGCTCCACCAGCAGCGATGCCACGTTGAGGGGGTGGATTATATAGGGGTCGCCGGTGCGGCGCTTCTGCCCCCGGTGGCGCTGCTCCGCCAGAAGGTACGCCTTCTCTATGACCGCCAGGTCGTACTGGCGGCCGCTCTGTTCTATTTGGTTTTTGAGCTGCTCAAAGGTCATCTCTCAAAACCCCTTGCATCAGGAAAATCTTTTGAATATCTCGGAGGAGCCAAGCTCCTTTTTAGCCGGGTTTGCCACCGGCTGCACATACCTCTGGCCCTCCCGCTGGACGCACTTTATAAGCTCCAGCTCCCGCAGCACATCCACCGCGGCAGCCGACTCCCCGAGGTCCCCCGAGCCGAAGAGGAAGGCGTAGCTCTCGGCGGTGTCCAGCACCTGGCCGCGGCGCTTCACCTCCCGGTATACCTCCGCCACCTTCTCCCGGGTGAGGCGGATGGGGGGTTTTTCCCCTCCGGCCTTCATGGCGAGGTAGCGGGCGAGGGAGAGCACCGTCTGCTCCGGGAGCCCGGCGGGGCGCACCGCCAGCAGCCGGTAGGATACCATCCTCCCCCGGGGGGAGGAGTAGATGGAGACGCAGTAGGCGGCGTCCACCAGGTCCCCCGCCCGGAAGGGCAGGGAGCTCGGGGATTTGCTGAACATGGCCCCGGTGATGCTGGCTCCGTTTTTGCTGAGGGTTATGCGGCTGTGGCGCTCGTTGAGCGGCACCACGCTCTCCACCCGGGCGCCGAGGGTTGCGAACACCGGCTCCGGGTTGCCCGCTCCGAATGGGGCGAGGCGGGAGAGCTCCAGCACGTCCTTCTCCCTGAAGTCGCTGAACTCGGCGAGAGAATCCACCGGGAACTCCACCACATGCACCTCGGTGGCCCGGCGGCGGTAGTATTCGTTTATGCGCCGGGAGAACTCGGGTATGTTCTCCACCGGCATGGTGAAGCCGGCCGCCATGTCGTGGCCGCCGTACCGTGTGAGCAGGTCGCCGGCGGAGCAGACCGCCTCGTAGAGGGAGGAGCCCTCCACCCCGCGGCCGGAGCCCTTGGCGACGGAGCCGTTCACCGAGATTATAATTGCGGGTCTGCCGTGCTTTTCCGCGAGGCGGGAGCAGACTATTCCGGACACGCCGGTGGAGTAGTTCTCCCCCCAGAACACCAGCGCGGGCTGGTCCCGCAGCTCGGGGCGGGCGGCCATCTCGGCCTCGATGAGCTCCATCATCTCCCGCTCGCTCTGCTGACGCAGAGAGTTGAGCTCCATGAGCTCCGACGCGAGCTCCGCCGCCCGCTGGGGGTCGTCGGTGAGCAGCAGCTCCAGGGCGAGGTCGGCGTTTTTCATCCGGCCGGCGGCGTTGAGTTTGGGGGCCAGGGTGAAGGCCACCGTCCTCGCGCAGACCTCGTTTAAATCTATGCCGCAGGCGGAGGCCAGCGCCAAAAGGCCGGGGTTGTCGCTCTGGCGCAGCGCCTCGAGGCCCCGCTTTACTATGTAACGGTTCTCCGAGAGCAGCGGCATTACGTCGGATATGGTGCCGAGGGCGGCCAGCGCCCCAAAGGGCTCCAGCATGTCCTGCACCGGGCAGCCCTCTATGGCGGCGGCAAGCTTGAGCGCCACCCCCACCCCCGCCAGCTCCTTGAAGGCGCTGCCGTCGTCCGGGCGAAGGGGGTCCACCACCGCAGCGGCCTCCGGCAGGGTGTCCGGGACCTTGTGGTGGTCGGTCACCACAAGGTCGATGCCGGACCTGCCGGCATAGGCCACCGCCTCGGCGGCGGAGATGCCGTTGTCCACCGTGACCACCAGCGAGACCCCGTCCGCCTTCATGCGGTCTATCATGGAGGTGTAGAGGCCGTAGCCCTCACCGTCCCGCACCGGCAGGGAGCAGTAGACGTCCGCGCCGATGCTCTCGAGGTACTCGAACAGCAGCGCCGTGGCGGTGATGCCGTCCACGTCGTAGTCCCCAAAGATCTCTATGCGCTCCCCACGCTCCACAGCGAGTTTTATGCGCCCGGCGGCCTTTTCCATGTCCGCCATGGCCCCCGGATCCTCAGGAGGGAAGCTGCAGCTCAGAAACTCGGCGGCGTCCCGGGGGTTGCCAAGGCCCCTTGAGACCAGCACACCAGCAAGAGGCAGGCCGCAGCCCAAGGCCGCAGCCAGCTCTTCCGGGGCACTGCCGCCGGGTATTGGTATGCGCCACTGTTTGAGGTTCATGCTAAACTCCCGGGTTTAAATCTGGATTATCAGTTGGACTCCACCCTTATCAGGGCAGTATGGCTGCCCACCACCAGCACCGAATCGTAGGCGGGGACGCTGAACTCCAGCTCCATGTCGTACTCCCCGCTCTCGAGGGTGGTTTTTGAGCAGTCCACCACCGCCACAATGCTGGTGGAGTGCAGCTCCTCCAACACGTCGGCGGGGGCTATCACCTCCACCGTGACGCTGCCGGTGACCAGCCTGCAGTCGAAGCCCTCCGGCAGGTTTTCAAGCCGGATGTCGGTGACCCGCAGTTGCTTGCTCTCAAGGTCCCCCCGCTGGAAGGTGACGGTGACAGTGTTGATGTTGTCTATGTTGACCGCCCCGGCGGGCAGGGGTATGTCGAAGGTGTAGCTCGCGCCTATCTCAAAGTCCGCAAGGTCGATGTAGCCCACCGTCTTGGTGGTGAGGGAATCTATAACGCTCTCGGGGGCGGCGATGTTTATCTCCCGCACCGACATGACGTAGCTCAGGGTCTGCACGTCAAAGCTGTCCGGCGCGTTTATAAAGCCCACTTCAAGGGGCATTACCCCCTTCTTGAGCACCGGGATGGAGATCTCCACCTCGTCGGCGCTGAGGCTCAGGCCGTCCTTGGAAATCTCCGCCCCGCTCGAGTCCAGCAGGGTGAGCTGGGCGGTTATGCCGGTGGAGGTCACCAGCGGCCCGGAGACGTTGGCCCTGGCCACCACCCGGGCTATGCGGGAGACCTTGTCCTCGGGGCCCGCCACGGTCACCTTGGGCATGTCCAGGGAGATGGTGCCGATTATATAACCGTCCTCGGCGTAGAG
>CALXAK010000106.1 GCA_944386255.1 uncultured Clostridia bacterium | reverse complement strand
GAAATGTGTTTTTGAAGTACCCGTCCAGCACAATCCGCAGCCTCCTGCGGAGGAACCCAAGCTCCGGCAGCTGGGCAAACCGGGTCACCACCCGCAGCTGCTCCTCGCTGAGCCTGTCCCGGTAGGTCTCGGCGAACTCCTCCGCCTGCAGGAACATCTCCCGGTAGGTTCTCCGGGTCTCGCCGAAGTTTTCCAGCCGCCTAAGCAGCGCGCTGAGGCTCCCGGCGTCGTAGGCCCCCAGCTGGTTGCCCCCGTGCTGGCGGTAGAGTATGAGCGGCTCCTCCACCACCGCAATCCGCCCGAAGGCGCAGGCCACCAGGGCGCACCACCAGTCGTGCATCAGCGCCCGCTCCGGCGGGGCCGATATCAGCTGCTTGAGGGAGCGGTTTATCATGCAGGCGCAGCCGGTGACGTTGTTCTGCACCAGCAGCTGCTTTAACGACACCCTCTCGGGGGAGAGCTTTTCGTAGGCGAAGAAGGAGGGGTCAATCAGCCCCAGCTCCCGGTCCACCACCAGCAGGTCGCAGTGGGCCAGCACCGGGACGCTGCTGTCCCCCCTCTCCGCCTGCCGGGCGGCGGCCAGGGTGCGGCCTATCTTCTCCGGCAGCCAGATGTCGTCCGCGTCGGCGAACATAAAATAATCCCCCGGCAGCTCCCGGCAGAGCAGCCGGAAGAAGTTCTGCCGGGCGCCGCCGCTGGGGGTCCTGTCCCGCAGCACCGTGACCCTCCCGTCCAGCTTTTCAAAGCCCCGGGCTATCTCGTAGCTGTCGTCCTGGGAGCCGTCGTCCCGCACCACCAGCAGGAGGTTTTTGTAGTCGCTTTTGAGTATTGAGGTTATGAGCTCGGCAAGGTAGGCGCCGCTGTTGCAGGTAGCCAGCAGCACCGTCACCAGCGGCTGCATTGTATCTTTATTACCCATAAGAAGATTATAAAATCATGCGCTGGTCCTGTCTATGCGCAGTTGGCATAAAGAAGCTCGACATTTATATGTAAAAAAAGACGAAAAACCCTCCCGCCGCCCAAAAATGGGCAGAAAGAGGGCCGGGAGCCCGTCGGAGCGCCCGGCCGCAAGGACATTTACTTAAAGTACTTTTCCACAATCGCCCGGGCGCCGTCGTAGTCCTCCGCCACCACAATGCAGACGTACTCGCCCTGCTGCTTTATGATGGCATTGTCCAGCCTCGGCAGGGCGTCCACGTTGTAGCTCTCGTAGCTGGTCTTGAGCGAGTCCACCCGCTGCTGCAGCTGCTCCGCCAGGGTCTTTGCGTCGGAGGCGGAGGCGCAGTGGAACGCCCCGTACTCCTCCCCGGTGTACCCGGTGCCGATGGCGTAGGTAAACTGGTCAAAGAGGGAGGTGTCCAGCTTCACAATGGTGGAGAGCGCCACCTCGTCCTGGGGCTGGAAGCTGTCTATGAACACCCCCGATTCGGTGAGCTCCGAGAGCATGGCGTCGGTGTCCACCGGCTCGCTGCTCCCCCCGCAGCTGCAGAGGGCCAGGGCCAGCAGGGCGGCGACTATTGCGGTTATAAATATTCTTTTCACTTGTATAGCTCCTTGTCTACCGTGTGGGTTTTGAGATAGTTGTAGAGCGCCTCATAGCCGCTCTTGTTGAGCGAGAGGCCGTTGGCTTCGGCGTAGCTGTCCGCGAGGAAACCCTCGGGGGCCAGGACCTCCGAGAGGTCCAGGTAGTAGGCCTGCTGCCGCTGGGCCACCTGCTGGGCGAGGCTGTCCAGCTCCGCCACCAGCTCGGCGGTGAGGTAGCCCCGGGAGGACGCCGCCGACGCCGTAAGGGGTATCAGCGAGCAGATGTAGACGCTGCTCTCGGGGGCGTTGCCCCGCAGAGCCTCCACCAGCTGCTCCAGGTACTCCCCGTAGAGCTCCGGGTAGGCCCAGCCCGCCTCGTTGAGCCCCAGCATGATGTAGACGCTGGTCCTGCCCCTCGAGAGGGCGTCCTCAATGCTGGTCATGCTCTCCAGTGCGTTCTGGGCGGTCATGGACTGGCTCGCAATCACCTGCGCCGGGCAGCTCTCAAGGTAGAGGTCCATTCCCTCGGCCCGGGTGTCCCCGATTATCAGCGCCGAGCTGAAGAAGGAGTCCTCCACCGGTTCCGCCTCCGGGACGGGGGAGGCCCAGTCGTACTCCTGCTTTACCCGCTCCACCGCCGTGCCCTCGGCAGGGGGGAAGGGGCCTATCTGGGAGAAGCCCGCGTCCCGGCTGGTGGCCACCGCCTTTGTGATGAACACCGCCAGAATCACCCCCGCCGCCGCCACCGCGGCCAGCAGGCAGAGCGCGCGAATCTTGCGGCGCTTGGCGGCCCTTATCTGGGCCCGGCGCTGCTCCCTCGAGAGGTTCTGGTTTTCCTGCTGCATAGGACGCCTCCTTCCCTGCGGCGGAGCTGCTGCTGAATGGGTGCCTGGGAAAATTTTAAGCCCTCGGCGCGGTTCTGTCAACCGGGCCAGGTTGACTTGCCGCCCCGGGGGCCATATAATTTTGGTTGATTTTGCTTAGGTACGCGCCGGGCCCCGCCCGGCGCCGGCTCAGGCCCGGAACACCGCCCTGGCCGCGTCCCAGGCGGCGCCCATCTGCCGGAGCTTCCGGCAGGCGGTGCGGGCCACTCGTGGCCGTTTGCAGCAGCAGACCACCGCGGCGGCGGCCCCTGCGGCGGCCCCAACGGCCATACCGGCCAGCATGGAGCCAAAGCAGCTGCATCTCTTCATCAGCGTAACACCTCCCGCAGCTTATTTTTCCGCGGGAGA
This sequence comes from uncultured Clostridia bacterium, assembly GCA_944386255.1. Classification (GTDB taxonomy): domain Bacteria; phylum Bacillota; class Clostridia; order Oscillospirales; family Ruminococcaceae; genus CALXAK01. The sequence continues at coordinate 12,449 of CALXAK010000106.1, read as the reverse complement.
GCTGCAAAATACCCTTTCTGGAGGCTAAAAATGACAAAGCAAAAACGCGTGCTCGCCATCCACGACATCTCCTGCGTGGGCCGCTGCTCCCTCACCGCGGCGCTGCCCATACTCTCGGCGGCGGGGGTGGAGTGCTCCGCCCTGCCCACCGCCGTGCTCTCCACCCACACCGGCGGCTTCGAGGGCTACACCTTCCGGGACCTCACCGAGGACCTCATGCCCATCGCCGACCACTGGAAGAGCCTGGGTCTTCGGTTCGACGCCATCTACACCGGCTACCTCGGCTCCGCCGCCCAGATAGACATTGTAAAGCGGATAATAGAGATGTTCCGGGACGAGGACACGGTGGTGCTGGTGGACCCGGTCATGGCGGACAACGGCAAGCTGTACGGCGGCTTCGGCCCCGAGTTCCCCGGCCTCATGGCGGGGCTCTGCTCTATAGCGGACATAATCATCCCCAACCTCACCGAGGCCTGCTTCATGCTGGGGGAGGAGTACCGGGAGCCCCCCTACACCCCCGGGTACATCGAGGATATGCTCAAAAAGCTCTCCGCCATGGGCTCCGCCACGCCGGTGCTCACCGGCATCGACTTCGGCGACGGCCAGCTGGGGGCGGGCTGCCTCTCGGAGGGCGGGCTGCGCTGCTCCTTCGACGGCAAGCTCCCCGGCTACTTCCACGGCACCGGTGACGTGTTCGGCAGCTCCCTTCTGGCGGCGCTCATGTGCGGCAAGGACCTCGACGGCGCCGTGGGGGTGGCGGTGCGCTTCACAAGGGAGTGCATCCGAATGGCCATAGAGCTTCGCCTCGAGCCCCGCTACGGGGTCTGCTACGAGCTGGCCGCCCCGGCGCTGCTGCGGGAGCTGGGTATAAGGGTTTGATAAACATAGTGCTGGTGGAGCCCCGCATCCCCCAGAACGCCGGCAACATCGCCAGAACCTGCGCCGCCACCGGCTGCAGGCTGCACCTGGTGGAGCCGATGGGCTTTGCGGTGGACGACAAAAAGCTGAAGCGCGCCGGCCTCGACTACTGGCACCTTCTGGACATCACCTACTACCGGGACCTTAATGACTTCTTCCTTAAAAACTCCGGGGAGATGTTTTTCTTCACCACCAAGGCCCAGCGCCGCTACTGCGACGCCCGCTTCCCCGAGGGCTGCTACCTGCTGTTCGGCCAGGAGGACCGGGGGCTGCCGGAGCAGCTGCTGCGGGAGCACCGGGAGCGCTGCCTGCGCTTCCCCATGAGGGAGGGGGCGAGGAGCCTCAACCTCTCCAACTCTGTGGCCATAGCGGTGTACGAGGCGCTGCGGCAGCAGGACTTTGCCGGCCTTCTTGCCGCCGGGCGCTTCCCGGCGGGGTGAGCCCGGCCCGCGCAGCCGTCTCTTTTTCGGGCGGCTGCGCATAAATTTTATGGTATAATGGTGAAAAACGCGGCCCACGGGCCGGGAGAGGAGAAGAGCCGTGCTGAAGAGCGCAAGGACCGCAAAACTCAAGGGAATAATAAACGCCCTGCCGGACGGCGAAAAGCTGGAGCTGCTGGAGGGCGCGTCGGTGGGGGAGCCCCCGAGGCCCGAGAGCTCCGGCCGCCGCAAGGTGCGCTTTGCAAGGGCGCGCCAGAACCTCTCCGGCCATGGGGACGCCCTCATCCCCGCCGGGCAGGAGGGCCGCCCGGCGGTGGCCTTCCCCTGCCAGGCCGCCCTTGGCTGCAGCTTCGACCGGGAGCTGGTGCAGCAGGTCTACGCCGCCATCGGCGCCGACTCCCGCAGCCGGGGCCTGCCGGTCTACCCCGGCCCCTCGGTGGGCATAAAGCGCCTGCCCCTCTGCGGGGGGTCCTCCGGCTTCTTCTCGGAGGACCCGCTGCTGGCGGGGGAGCTGGCCGCCGCCGCGGTGCGGGGGGTGGAGCAGTCGGGGGCCAGAGCCTGCGTCACCGACATGGGCTCCGCCGGCCGGCTCAACAAGCGCTACCTCTCGGACGCCGCGGTGGACGCCCGGGCGCTGGAGGAGATATACCTTCGCCCCGCCGCCATCGCCGCCGCCGCCGGACCCTCCGCCATCGCCCCCTGCGAGGGCAGGATACGCGGGAGCTTCTGCACCGAGAGCGCCGGCCTTCTGCGGGACACCCTTCGCGGCAGGTGGAGCTTTGAGGGCTGCACGGTGGCCCCCGCCGGCTCGGTTAGCGACCGGGCGGCGGCGCTGGCCGCCGGGCTGGACCTTGAGATCTCCGGTTCGGAGGACTCCAAAAAGCAGCTGCAGGAGGCGCTCGCCTCGGGGGAGATAACCCGGGAGCAGCTGGACGAGGCCGCCTTCCGGGCGCTGGAGCTGGCGGACCAGGACCTCTCCTCCGGCGCCCCCTTCGACTACGGCCAGAGCCACGCCCTCGCGAGGAGGGCCGCCGCCGAGAGCGCGGTGCTGCTAAAGAACTCCAGCGGCATGTTCCCCATCCCCCAGGGGGAGGGCTTCGCCCTCATCGGCACCCACGCCCTCTCCGCCCCCATGGCCGCCGCCGGGCCCTCCGGCTCCGCCCCCCTCACCAACGACAGCGCCTTTGAGGAGCTGCGGCGCCTTGGGGCCCGGTTCGAGTTCGCCCCCGGCTACACCTACGAGGGGGACACCAACGACCTGCTGGTGGCGGAGGCGAGGGAGCTCGCCCTTCGCATGGGCAGGGCGGTGATTGTGGCGGGGGTCCCGGACGCGGACGGCGTGGACCGGGAGAACATCTCCCTGCCCGCCGGGGTGCTAAAGCTCATCGACCTCATCTCCAGCAGCTGCTGGCAGACGGCGGTGGTGCTGGTCACCGGCTGTCCCCTGGAGCTGCCCTTCGCCGACCGGGTCAGCAGCATACTCTGCCTCTACTACAGCGGCCAGTGCACCGGCGGCGCCATAGCCGACATAATAACCGGCCGGGTCAACCCCTCCGGCAGGCTCTGCGAGAGCTGGCCCCGCCGCCTCTCGGACTGCCCCGCCGCCGAGGGCTACCTTCGCAACCGCAAGGTCTCGGAGCACCGGGAGGGCCTCTATGTGGGCTACCGGTACTATATCCCCGCCCGGGTGCGGGTGGCCTTCCCCTTCGGCCACGGCCTCTCCTACACCCGCTTCACCTACTCCGGCCTCACCGCCGACCCCTGCCCCGAGGGGGGCTTCCTGCTGAGGGTGCGGGTGCAGAACACCGGCTCTCGCAGCGGCGCGGAGGCGGTGCAGATATACTCCATGGCGGAGGGCTCCGACCTTCTGCAGCTTGCCGCCTTCCAGAAGGTGCATCTGCTGGAGGGGGAGACCAGGCTGCTGGAGTTCCGGCTGGGCCCCGAGGCCTTCTCCCGCTTTGACCCCGAGAAGGACCGCTTCCGGGTGCAGGGCGGCGGCTACACCCTCTTCGCCGCCGGCAGCTGCCAGGACCTGAGGGAGCGGGTGGAGGTGGAGCTGCCGGAGGACGGGGAGGGCCCCTTCCCCGGCTACTTCCCCGCCGAGCAGGCGGGCAGGCTCTCCGACCAGGAGTTCTTCCAGCTGCTGGGCTACCAGCCGCAGGAGCCCTCCGGCAGCCGGGCCACCCTGGACTCCACCCCCCAGGACCTCATGCGCAGCACCCTCGGCCAGAACCTCTGGCTGGAGATCTGCCACTACCTGCTGGGGGAGCAGCCCACCGAACAGCAGATGCAGCAGCTGGCCGCCACCGTGGCGGACATGCCGCTCAGGACCATCGCGGACCTCTCGGAGGGGGCCTTCCCCCGCAGCCGCGCCCGCATGATGGCCATGATAGCCAACAAAAACGTCATCGCCGGGGCGGCGTCGCTGCTCTTCCGGCGCAGGAAAAGAGGATGATCCCCCATGAGCAAGAGAAGAAAGCGCCCCTCCAAAAGGGTCCGCCGCCGCAGGCTGATGCTGCTGTCGGCGCTGCTGCTGACGGTGGCGGCCGCCTGCATCGCCGCCGGACTTGCGCAGAACCGCCCCGCCTCCTCCCCCGAGACCCTGCCGGTGGTCCCCGGCGGCTCGCTGGGAGCCGGCGAGGAGGCCATAACCGGCAAGCTCCAGAACCTGCCCCCCCGGCAGCTGGAGGACGGCTGCTGGTATGTGCGGGTGGAGGGCACCGAGATGCTGCTGGCCAACCGCCAGTACGCCCTGCCCGAGAGCTTCGGCGGGGAGGACGCCGAGGCCAGCGGAGCGCTGCAGCGCATGTTTGACGCCGCCGACGCCGACGGGGTCTACCTCTACCTGGTCTCGGGCTACCGCAGCTACCAGTACCAGCTGGAGCTGCACCAGAAGTACACCGACCAGTGGGGGGCGGAGCAGGCGGACCGGGTCTCGGCCGAGGCGGGCCACTCGGAGCACCAGACCGGCCTCGCCTTTGACATCCTGGGCTCCACCCACGAGGGGGGCCTCAGCGAGTCCTTCGACCAGACCGGCGACTTCGCCTGGCTCCAGGAGCACTGCTGGGAGTACGGCTTCATCCTGCGCTACCTCGAGGGCAAGGAGCAGCAGACCGGCTACAGCTACGAGCCCTGGCACTACCGGTATATAGGCGACAGCGAGCTGGCCCGCCGGATAATGCAGAGCGGCCTCAGCCTTGAGGAGTACGCCGGCCTTGTTTAGGGCCAAAAACCTTTGCAAACCGAGTCTTTTTAGGTTAAAATAGAGCTACAAAATATAACCAAGGAGGCAAAGCCTATGAGCACCCCCCACATTAGGGCAAAAGAGGGCGAGTTCGCCGAGAGCATCCTGCTGCCGGGCGACCCGCTGCGGGCAAAGTACATCGCCGAGAACTTCCTGGAAGGGGCCGAGCTTGTCACCGACGTCCGGGGCATCCTGGGCTACACCGGCTCCTGGAAGGGTAAAAGGGTGTCGGTTATGGGCACCGGCATGGGCATACCGTCCATCTCCATCTATGTGCCCGAGCTAATCAAGGAGTACGGGGTCAAGAACCTCATGCGCATCGGCACCTGCGGGGCCGGGCAGGACTACATCAAGCTGGAGGACGTGATCCTCGCCGAGGGCTGCTGCACCGACAGCGGCATGCTGGACATCTTCCCCGGGGATTTTGCCCCCATTGCAAACTTTGAAATGCTCAACACCGCCTACGAGAAGAGCCTCCAGCGGGGCAACAGGACCTTTGTGGGTCTCATGAAGTCCTCCGACCTCTTCTACGGCGAGCCGGTGCCGGGGGACGACCTCTGGGCCAGGTACGGCGTGCTGGGGGTGGAGATGGAGGGCGCCGCCCTCTACACCATCGCCGCCAGGTACGGCGCCCGGGCGCTCATGCTCTGCACCGTTTCCGACAGCCCCTTCGAGGACCGGGAGCTCACCAGCGCCCAGAGGGAGACCTCCCTCAACAACATGATAGAGCTGGCCCTCGACACCATCATCGAGTTTTAAGGAGGGATTAAGACTATGGCAACTCCTCACATAAGGGCAAAAGAGGGCGAAATTGCAAAGTGCATCCTGCTGCCGGGCGACCCCCGCAGGGCGAAGTTTATAGCCGAGAACTTCCTTGAAAACCCGGTGCTCTTCAACGACGTGCGGGGCATCCTGGGCTACACCGGCATCTACAAGGGCCGCCGGGTGTCGGTGATGGGCACCGGCATGGGCATGCCCTCCATATCCATCTACGTAAACGAGCTCATGAGCCAGTACGGGGTCAAGGTGGCCAGGCGCATCGGCACCTGCGGCAGCCAGAACCCAGAGGCAAAGCTGGGGGACGTGCTCATGGCCCAGGGCTGCTGCACCACCAGCCGCATCAACCGCCGCATGTTCAACGGCGTCTACGCCCCGGTGGCGGACTTTGAGCTGCTGCGCACCGCCTACCTCAAGGCCAAGGAGCGTGGAGCCGGTGTCGCGGTGGGCAACGTGCTCTCCTCCGACATGTTCTACTCCCTCGCCCCCGACGACCGGTTCAAGAACTGGTTCGACTTCGGGGTGATCGGGGTGGAGATGGAGGGCGCCGCCCTCTACACCGTGGCCCGCAAGTATGGGGCCAGGGCGCTCATGCTCTGCACCGTCTCCGACTCGGTGAGCGACCCCAAGGGCATGACCCCCGAGCAGAGGGAGACCTCCCTCACCAACATGATAACCCTGGCGCTGGACACCATCTGGGAGTACGCGGAGTAACCCGCCGCCTGCCCCCTCCCGCCGGAATGTCGCGAGATGCCCCGGGCCGAAAGGCCCGGGGCGCCTTTCGCTCCTCCCGCCGGAGCGGGGAAAGCCCCCCGGCGGCGGAACAAAACCCCCTTGCAAACCGCCGGGAGTTGTGTTAATATGCTTACAGTAGACAAAGAGTGGGGCCGCCCGCTCTTTTCTTTGTAATGGACCCGGACGGAGGCAATGCCGGAATGGCGCTTAAAAAGAAAGAGATAATAGAATCGGTCCTGGCCCTCGCGGAGCCCCTCGCCCAGGGCATGGGCCTCGAGATCTGGGACGTGGAGTACCAGAAGGAGGGCCCGGAGTTTGTGCTGCGGGTCTACATCGACCGGCCGGGCGGGGTGTTCATAGAGGACTGCGAAAAGCTCAGCCGCGCCCTGGACCCGGAGCTGGACAACCTGGACATGCCGGAGGGAGGCTACAGCTTCGAGGTCTCCTCCCCCGGGGTGGAGCGGCTGCTGCGCACCGACCGGCACCTTGAGAGCTACATCGGCAGCGAGGTCCGGGTGCGGCTTATGCGCCCGATGGAGGACGGCCGGCGGGAGCTGCTGGGCCGGCTCGAGAGCTTTGACGGCGAGAGCGTCACCCTGTCCGGGCAGGACGGCAGCCTCAGGCTGCAGAGGGCCGCCGCCGCGTTTATAAAACTGGTGGACCGGCAGGTCCCGTTTGGAGGAGACGAAGGATGAACGCAGAATTTTTTGAAGCCCTTGAGCTTCTCGAGAAGGAGAAGGGCCTCTCCGGCGACTACCTGCTGGAGAAGATAAAGGGCGCCATAGCCGTGGCCGCCAAAAAGGACTACGGCGGGGGCGACAACATAATAGTTGACATAGACCGCGAGACCCAGACCTTCAAGGTTTTCCTGCGCAAGAACGTGGTGGAAACGGTGGAGGACCCGGACACCGAGATGACCCTGGAGGAGGCCAAGACCTACCGCAGCCGCGCCCGGGTGGGCTCGGTCATAGACATACCCCTCAAGACCCGGGACTTCGGGCGCATCGCCGCCCAGACCGCAAAGCATGTCATCCGCCAGAACATCCGGGAGGCGGAGCGCAACCAGGTCTACGAGGAGCTGCAGAGCAAGCAGGGCGAGCTCATCACCGCCACCGTAATGCGCACCGACCCCCGCCGGGGCGGCGTGATAATGGAGGTGGGCAGGAGCGAGGTGCTGCTGCCCAAGAGCGAGCAGGTCCCCGGGGAGCTGCTCCGGGACGGCCAGAAGGTAAAGGTCTATGTGGTGGACGTGTCGGTGGGGGAGCGCGGACCCCGCATAATGATCTCCCGCACCCACCCCGGCCTCGTCAGGAGGCTGCTGGAGAACGAGGTGCCGGAGGTGTTCGACGGCACCGTTGAGATAAAGGGCATCGCCCGTGAGGCGGGCCAGCGCACCAAGATAGCCGTCGCCTCAAGGGACGAGAACGTGGACCCGAGGGGCGCCTGCATAGGCCCCCGGGGCTCGAGGGTGGCCCACATAGTGGAGGAGCTGGACGGTGAGAAGATAGACGTGGTGCTCTGGAGCGAGGAGCCGGAAAAGTTCATCGCCAAGGCCCTCTCCCCCGCAAACGTGCTCTCGGTGGAGATAACCGACCCCGAGGCCAGGGCCTGCCGGGTCACCGTGCCGGACCACCAGCTCTCGCTGGCCATAGGCAACAAGGGCCAGAACGCCCGCCTCGCCGCCCGGCTCACCGGCTACAAGATCGACATCCGCCCCGAGAGCGGCTACTACGGCGAGGACCAGCCGGAGGACCAGCAGTAAATTCACCTTACCAGCAAAAGGAGGAGCCATGCAGAAAAGGGTGCCCGTTAGGATGTGCGTGGGCTGCCGGGAGAGCTTTCCCAAAAAGGAGCTGCTGCGCATAGTGCGCTCCCCGGACGGGGAGATTGCCCTGGACCTCACCGGCAAGCGCTCCGGCAGAGGAGCCTACATCTGCCGCAGCACCGACTGCCTCGCAAAGGCCCGCAAAAACCGGGGCCTTGAGCGGGCGTTCGGCGCGGCGGTGGAGGACGAGGTGTTCGGCAAGCTCGCGCTGGAAATAGAGGCAAGCGGGGTGCAGCAGGACGACTAACGCAAAGATAGCCGGGGCCCTTGCCCTGGCCCGCAGGGCCGGCAGGCTCAAGGTTGGGGCGGACGCCGCCATAGAGGCGCTCAAAAAGGGCGCCCCCCTGGCGCTGGTGAGCTCGGACGTGTCGGAGCGCACGCTGCGCAACCTGCGCCTTGCCGCCAAAAGTGAGCCGCTGCGGCTCCCGCTCGACCAGTACCAGCTGGAGAGGGCGGTGGGCGCAAGGTTCGTGGCCGCCGCGGTAACCGACCAGAATTTCGTGCGGCTCATCACAAGCAGTGTAAACGAGGAGGCGTGAGTATATGATAATCAAGTACCGGCTGGGAGAGCTGGCCAAGGACCTTGGGGTCTCCAACAAGGATATAATCTCCGCCCTGGGGGACCACTTCCCCGGGGAGAAGAAACACACCACCGTGCTCAGCGAGACCGAGCTCAACTACATCTTTGACACACTCTCAAAGCAGCGGGAGGCCAAGAGCTTCGACAGCTTCCTCAAGGTGAGCGCCCCGGCCGCCCCCGCCGGCGCCCCCCAGAAGCAAAACAAGCCCCAGCGGGAGCGCCCCGAGCGCCAGCAGAAGGCCCCCTCCGGCCCCGCCCCCTCCAGCGAGAGGGTGCGCAAGGTGGTGGACACCAGCGCCGCCGTGGTGGAGATAGACAAGTACAACGAAAAGTACGAGAACATCGCCTCGGTCTCCCGCCAGGGCGGTTCTCTCAACAACCGCAAGACCCAGGCCCAGGGCAGGAAGCAGAAGCTCAACCAGCGCTCCAAGCAGCGCCGGCCCCAGGGCAAGCCCCCCCGCCGGGAGACCGAGGCGGAGCGGCTGCAGCGCATCCAGCTGGAGAAGGCCCGCAAGGCCCAGCTGCGGGTGTCAATACCGGACGAAATCTCGGTGGGCGAGCTGGCCAGCCGCCTCAAGGCGACCGCCGCGGTGGTGATAAAGCACCTCATGGCCCTCGGGGTCATGGCCTCGGTGAGCGAGACGGTGGACTTTGACACCGCGTCGCTGGTGGCGGAGGAGCTGGGCGCAAAGGTGGAGCACGAGGTGCATGTCACCATAGAGGAGCGCATAATCGACGACTCGGAGGACTCCGCCGAGAACCTGGTGGAGCGCCCGCCGGTGGTCTGCGTCATGGGACACGTGGACCACGGCAAGACCTCCCTTCTCGACTACATCCGCAAGACCAACGTAATAGCCGGCGAGGCCGGGGGCATAACCCAGCACATCGGCGCCTACAGGGTCCGGGTGGGGGAGAGGACGGTCACCTTCCTGGACACCCCCGGCCACGAGGCCTTTACCGCCATGCGCGCCCGGGGCGCCTCCATAACCGACATCGCCATTCTGGTGGTGGCCGCCGACGACGGAATAATGCCCCAGACGGTGGAGGCCATCAACCACGCCAAGGCGGCAGGGGTCTCGATAATCGTGGCCATCAACAAGATGGACAAGCCCGACGCCAACCCCGAGCGGGTAAAGCAGCAGCTCACCGAGTACGAACTGGTGCCGGAGGAGTGGGGCGGCGACGTCATATGCGTGCCGGTGTCCGCCGTGACCGGCTTCGGCATAGACGACCTTCTGGAAAACCTCATACTCCTGAGCGACCTCAAGGAGCTAAAGGCCAACCCCAACCGCCTCGCCAAGGGCAGCGTGGTGGAGGCCCGGCTGGACAAGGGCCGCGGCCCGGTGGCCACCATCCTCATCCAGAACGGCACCCTGCACAAGGGGGACGTTATAATAGCCGGCACCGCCGTGGGCAGGGTCCGTGCCATGACCGACGACCTCGGCAACTCCATAGACTCCGCAGGACCCTCCCAGCCGGTGGAGATAACCGGCCTCATGGACGTGCCGGAGGCGGGGGACGTGTTCAACGCCGTGGAGGACGAGCGCCTGGCGAGGGAGCTTGCGGACCAGCGCCGCTCGGAGCAGAAGATGGCCCAGTGGGGCAGCTACCACAAGGTCACCCTGGACAACCTCTTCAGCCAGATAGCCGAGGGGGAGCGGGCGGAGCTGCCGGTGATCGTAAAGGCGGACGTCCAGGGTTCCGCCGAGGCGCTCAAGCAGAACCTGGAGAAGCTCTCCACAGACGAGGTGAAGGTGAGCATAATCCACGCGGCCGCCGGCGGGGTCAACAGCGGCGACGTGATGCTGGCGGACGCCTCCGGAGCCATAATAGTGGGCTTCAACGTGCGCCCCGACCCCACCGCCGTGGAGCAGGCCGCTCAGGCCGGGGTGGAGATGCGCATGTACCGGGTCATCTATGACGTCATAGACGACGTGAAGACCGCCATGAAGGGCAAGCTCGCCCCCAAGACCCGGGAGGTGGAGCAGGGCCGCCTGGAGGTCCGGGAGGTGTACAAGATCTCCTCGGTGGGCACCGTGGCCGGCTGCTATGTCCAGAGCGGCAGCATCAGCCGCGGCAGCCTCATCCGGGTGGTCCGGGACGGTGTCATCATCCACGACGACAAGGTGGCCTCCCTGCGCCGCTTCAAGGACGACGTCCGGGAGGTGCAGCAGGGCTACGAGTGCGGCGTCACCCTCGAAAAGTTCGCCGACATAAAGCAGGGGGACATCTTCGAGAGCTATGTCATAGAGGAATACCGCGACTAAATATAGAGTTTTTCGCGCCGGGCCCGGAGCTTTGGGCCCGGCGCGCTCATCGCCGGGAGAAACGGCAGAAAGGCAGGCAGAACCATGCCCTCTTACAGACAGCAGCGCCTGGACAGCGACATAAGGCAGGAGCTCACCCTTCAGATACAGAAGCTCAAGGACCCCCGCATCGACCCGCTGCTCATCTCGGTAATGCGGGTGGAGGTCACCAGCGACCTCTCCTACGCCAACGTGCTCATAGGCTCGGTGAGGGGCTATGAGGCGGCCAAGGAGGCCTGCGCGGTGCTGCAGCGGGCCGCGGGGCACCTGAGAGGGACCCTTTCCAAAAACCTTCGCATACGCAAAGCCCCCGAGCTCCGGTTCCTGCCGGACGACTCCGCCGAGTACGCCGAGCGCATAACCCGCCGCCTCGAGGAGGTGCTGGGTTGAGCCGCCGGGTGGACGCCGCCGGCGCGGCGGAGCTGCTGCGGGGCCTTAAAGAGGTGGGGGTGCTCATACACCGCCGCCCGGACGGGGACGCGGTGGGCTCCGCCTTCGCCCTGCGGCAGGCGCTGGGGGCCCTCGGCATACGCTGCCGGGTGCTCTGCCCCGACCCCATCCCGGAAAAATTCTCCTTCCTCGCCGGGGGCGGTGAGGAGGAGTTCCAGCCCCTTTGCTATGTGGCGGTGGACCTCGCCTCCGCCGGCATGGCGGGGGAGTTTGAGCAGAGGGCAAAGGGGTGCCTTCTCTGCGTCGACCACCACCTCTCCAACGAGCAGTACGCGGAGAACCTGCTGCTGGACCCGCAGGCCGCTTCCTGCTGCGAGCTGCTGCTGCCGGTGATAAAGGCCATGGGTGTGCCGCTCACCCCCTTTATCGCCACCGCCCTCTACACCGGCGCCGCCACCGACACCGGCTGCTTCCTCTTCCGCAACACCACCGCCGCCACCCACCTTGCAGCGGCGGAGCTGATGGCCGCCGGGGCGGACGCGGCGCTTGTCAACCAGCGCTTCTTCGAGCAGAAGAGCCGCAGCCGCCTGGCTCTGGAGCTGATGGTGTATGAGAGCCTCGAGTTCTACCTCGGCGGCCGGGTGGCGGTGGCCACCATCACCGAGGACATGATAAAGCGCTCCGGCGCCACCGCCGGGGACCTGGAGGGGATAAACGGCCTGGCCCGGGGCATTGAGGGCGTGGAGGTCGGGGTCACCCTCCGGGAGGGCCCCGGCGGTGTCTGCAGGGCCTCCCTTCGCAGCAACCGGGTGGACTCCTCCGCCGTCTGCCGGGTCTTTGGCGGCGGCGGCCACCAGGGGGCCGCCGGGTTCGAGTGCACCGGCGAGTTCGCCGACATAAAGGCGCTGCTGCTGCGGGAGCTGGAGAAACGGCTGTGAACGGGGTGCTGGTGCTGGACAAGCCCGAGGGCTTCACCTCCTTCGACGCGGTGGCGGTGGTGCGGGGCATCTCCGGCCAGCGCCGGGTGGGCCACGGCGGAACCCTGGACCCCATGGCCATCGGGGTGCTGCCGGTGTTTGTGGGCAGCGCCACCAAGGCCGCGGACCTGGACCCGGACCGGCGCAAGTGCTATGTGGCCCGGGTGCAGACCGGCGTTAAAACAGACACCGGCGACATCACCGGCCGGGAGCTCTGCCGCCGGGAGCCGCTGCGGGCCCCGGAAATCCTGCTGGCG
>CALXAK010000105.1 GCA_944386255.1 uncultured Clostridia bacterium | reverse complement strand
TCTGCATCCTCTTCTGGCTGCCCTGCAGCCTGGGCCTTGACCCTGCCTCCATGGACGCAATCAACCTCGCCGTGGTGTTTTCCGCGGCGGCGATGGCGCTGAGCGTGTTTCTCATCTGCCGGCTTTCGAAAAAACTTTTCGGAGAAAGGGCCGAGCTCTGCGCGTTTGTCATCTGCGCCTGCTGCTGCGCATTCTACCTCTACACCCCCATATTTTACACCGACCACTTGGCCATGCTCTTTGTGGCCGGCCAGGCAAGCTTGCTCTACCGCCTCTCCCGGGACGGCCGGCTGCGCTGGTCGGTCGCGCTGGGGGCTCTGTCCGGTTTTGGAATAGTCACTAAGGGCACAATGGTGGTGCCTTTTGTCGGGGTCTGCATATCAATATTCTTCGTCTGTCGCGGGAGGCTGTCCGCAAGGGCTGTGCGCGCGGCGATGTTCTTCGCAGCGTCCGTGCTCACGGTGCTGCTGTTTGCCCTTTTTGTGCGGGCAAGCGGACTCGTGGACTTTTCAAGGTATGACGCGGTGGGACTGCCGGTGCAGACCTGGATGTGCCTTTCGGTGCACAACGAGGGAGGCTTCTGCAAGGAGTGCGTGGAGTATGCCTGGAGTTTTCCCGATATGGAGCAGCGCACGGCTGCAATGAGCGAAAGGCTGAAGGGGTTCTATTCCGGCTTCTCCCTTAAAAGCTACCTTGAATTCACCTTTACAAAGGTTCAGGCAACCTGGGGCGACGGCACCTTTGAAGCGATACAGTATCTGTGCTGGCCGATGAAGATATCCTTCACCAACGCTCTGTTCACCGGATCTGCCGGACTGTTCACGGCGGTTTGCAACGGTTTTCTTCTGGCAATCTACTCCCTCTCCGCCGCGGACACGCTACGGAGCATCAGGGAGCGGGAGGCGGGGCTGCTCTTCTTCGGCAGGCTCACGGTGTTCGGACTGTTCCTCTTTTTCCTGTTCATGGAGTCCGCAGCAAGGAGGGCAATGATGGTGCAGCCATTTTTGATTCTAATGGCAGTGAGTTTTCTGAGCAGGCCAAGAGCAGGAGTCCGGCTTTCAAAGGTACAACTGCCGAACGAGGCGGCATTTTAAATATGAAATCCTTTCTTAAGATAGCATTTTTGCAGCTCTCCCCCACCGGGACGCTGGAGGGCAACCTTGAAAAGGGGCTGCGCTGCTGCCGGGAGGCCCGGGAGGCCGGGGCGGACATAGCGCTTTTCCCCGAGATGTGGAGCAACGGCTACGGCATAGACCGCCCCTTTGAGCTCTGGCGGGAGGAAGCGCTTGACTCCGGCGGAGAGTTCCTGCGGAGCTTTGGGGAGGCCGCCAGGGAGCTGGGAATGGCGGTGGGCATAACCTTCCTTGAGAGAAAGGAGGACGGCCCCGCCAACTCGCTGCTGCTGTTTGACCCGCATGGGGACCCGGTGCTGCACTACAGCAAGGTGCACACCTGCGATTTTTCCAGCGAGAGGCGGCTCTCGCGGGGGGAGGGGTTTTATGTCTGCAGCCTCGACACCGCCGCCGGGCCGGTGCAGGTCGGGGCGATGATATGCTACGACCGGGAGTTCCCCGAGAGCGCCCGGGTGCTGATGCTAAAGGGCGCGGAGCTGATACTCGTGCCCAACGCCTGCCCCATGGAGATAAACCGGCTGAGCCAGCTGCGGGCCAGGGCATTTGAAAACATGCTGGCGGTGGCCACCTGCAACTACCCCTCCTCAGTGCCGGACTGCAACGGCGGCTCCAGCCTCTTTGACGGGGTTGCATATCTGCCGAACCAGCCGGAATCCAGGGACTGCTGTGTTCTGCTGGGCGGGCAGAATGAGGGGGTGCTGGTGGCGGAGCTGGACCTCTCGATGTTGCGCGAATACCGGCAGAGCGAGGTCCACGGCAACGCCTACCGCCGCCCGGAGCTATACCGGGAGCTGCTGGAGAGGGAGGTAAAGCCCCCCTTTCAGCGCCCGGACCGGCGCTGAAAACACACCGGGGAGGGATTCTAAAAAGCATGGAAGGAATAGGTTTTTGGCTGTTCATGCTAATTTGCTGCCTGCTGCTGCCGGGGGCAATGGCGGGCTTTGGCGCTTTTTTCCTGCGCGGAGGCCCCGGGAAGGTCAACATACTCTTCGGCTACCGCACCAACATGTCCATGAAGAACGAGGACACCTGGCGCTTTGCCCACCAAAGATTTGGAAGGCTGTGGCTGCGCTGGGGCATTGCCCTGCTGCCGATGTCGGCTGCGGCGATGCTGGCGGTACTGGGAAGGGGTGAGAACGCCATTGGGGCAATGTCCCTCGCACTGCTGGGGCTGCAGCTGGCTGTAACCGTCGGCTGCATAGCCGCCACCGAGCTCGCGCTGCGGCGGGAGTTCCTGCCGGACGGCTCAAGGCGGCGGTAGCTGCAAAGGGACGGCAGGCTAAAAAAATAGCCTGCCGCCGCCGCCCTTTTTGGCCGTAACTCAAGGCAGAATAAAGCCCTCGGAATGCACTGAGTGCATTCCGAGGGCTTTTGTTTTGCAGAACAGCTGCCGGGTCAGGCGGCGGGCTCGGTCTTGGTGTAGCCGTGCATCACTCCGTCGCAGTAGCCGGGCACATAGCCCCGCTTGTAGTAGCCGATGGAGGTCTGGGTGCAGGCGTCGGTGGCAAGGTCACCGCTCTCAAGGCAGAACCTGTAGGCCACAACCCCGTCCGAGGTTGGGAAGTTTATCTCCTCCAGGTCCTCGCTTATGGTGGACATCACCTGCTTGAAGAGCAGCTGGGTGGGGTGCGGACGGAAGGTATAGACATAGTCCTGGGTGTCAAAGCCCTCCCATACGCCCATCACGTAATATGGGTTCATGCCGATGAACCAGTAGTCGTAGTTGTCGGAGGTGGTGCCGGACTTTGCCGCCAGAGGCATGGTTCCGTAGCGCGCGGCGGTACCGGTGCCGAGGGTCACAACCTCCCGCAGCAGCATGTTCATGATGTAGGCGGTGTCCTCCGAGAGAGCCTGGATGGTCTTTATGCTGGACTCCTTGTTGAGGATCACGTTGCCGTTGGCGTCCTCCACAATGGTGTAGCTGTGGGGTTCCACATAGGTGCCGCCGTTGCCGAACACCATGTAGGCGGCAACCATCTCATAGAGGGAAACGCCCTTGGTGAGGCCGCCCAGCGCCAGGGAGTTGGTGCGGTCGCCGATATACTTGCCCTGGGTGGCGTCGTAGTAGGTCTCCACCAGGGTGGTTATGCCGAGGCGGGTGGTGAGGAAGTCGAAGGCGTAGTCATAGCCGATGAGCTGCATGACGTGGGCCGCGGTGGTGTTGAGACTCCTGCGGATACCCACATTGACCGTGACCGGGTTGCCGTAGGTCCAGTCGTAGTTGCGGGGCCACTCCTCCATCTGGCCGTCCTCACCCATTATGGTGATGGGGGCGTCCTCAAAGAGGGTGGAGTAGGTTATCTTGTTGGTCTCGATGGCAGGGGCGTAGACCGCTATGGGCTTCATGGAGGAGCCGGTGGAGCGGGTGGCGTCCACGGCCCTGTTAAAGGCGGTGTTGTTGGTCTTTTCGTACATGGAGCCGATGACGCCCAGCAGCTCGCCGTTGTAGTTCATGACCACCATGGCGCCCTCAACAGGCTCCTCGGTGCCGTCGTCCAGGGTGTGGGTGTAGTCCGGCCAGATGTCGCTCTCGCCGGCCACCACCTTGTCCACCTCGGCCTCCATGGTGTCCTGGATGAACTGGTCCACGGTGAGGTAGACGGTGAGGCCGCCGTTGTAGAAGCGGTCATAGGCCTCCTCGTAGCTGTACCCCTGTACCTCCCGCAGGTCCTCCAGCACCTCGTTGCGGGCGGTCTCGGCAAACCAGCTCCAGACCCCGTCGTCGCTGGTGTCCTCGTTGTCGCTCTCGGTGCTGAAGACCATGCTGTCCGACTCGGCCTGGGCGGCGGCGTACTCCTCGTCGGTGAGGAAGCCGTACTCATGCATGTTGTAGAGCACGGTGTCCCGCTGGGTCTTGTTGGCGTCGGGGTAGAGGAAGGGGTTGTATGCTGTGGGGGACTTGGTTATGCAGATGATGGCCGCACACTCCGCCACCGTGAGCTCACTGGTGGTCTTGCCAAAGTAGTATTTGGCGGCGGCCTCAATGCCGCAGACATTGCCGGAGAGGTTGATGGTGTTGAGGTAGGCCTCCATAATCTGCTCTTTGGAGTAGGTCTTGTCCATCACGAGGGCGCGGTAGATCTCGCGGATCTTGCGCAGCACGCCGTCAAAACCGGAGGCGTTGTTCTCACCGGTGATGTTCTTGATGAGCTGCTGGTTGATGGTGGAGCCGCCCTGGTTGGTCTCCCAGAGGTCGATGCCGGGCAGGAAGTTGATAAAGGCGGCGATGGTGCGCTTCCAGTCCACGCCGTGATGGGTGCGGAACCTCGCGTCCTCCGAGGCGATGGTGGCGTTTATGAGGTGCTCCGGCATGTCGCCGTAGTCAATCCAGATTCGGTTCTCTTCGCCGTAGATGCGCTCATACTCCTCCCACTCGCCGGTTTCGGAGTTCTTGGCCATAAACCGGGTGGAGTAACTCAGCTCAATGGCGTTGAGGTCCAGCAGCTGGTCGTCGTTGGCGGTTACGTTTACAAGGTAGACCGAGGTCATCACCAGCACCGCGCAGCCGGCAATCACGCAGAGGCAGCCGATTATAATCATGATCTTGAGGATGCTGAGCAGCACCCTTTTAAGAGGGCTCATCTGGCGCTGGGGCTTTTTGCCCCGGGATTCCTTCTGGGAGCCCTTGCCGCCGGCCGGATTCTCCCCGCCGGAGGATTTCCCGCGCGAAAAGATGCGGGAGGCCGAGTTCTTGAGAGAAGAAAAAGCGCTACCCGCGCTCGACGCCGCCTTGGACGCGGCCCCGGACAGCTTGCTGGAAAACGAGCTGCCGCTCCCCTTCCCGGCCTTTGGGGTCTCGGGCTGGTCGGGCTGCTGCTCGGGTTGGTCGTTTACGTAGATGTTCTTGTTTTCCTCGTTCATGGATACCTCCAGGGGCGCGCGTCTGCAGCGCGCCGGATCTTAGCTTGTTGGCTGGGCAGAGGCAGCCCATGGCCAAAAAAACGCCGGGCCGTCGCCAAAATCGGCAGTTTTGAGGTATTATACCACAAAAGCTGCAATATGTTAACCCTTGCCGGGACAATAAAAGAAAGCCGGTTTTGCTTTTCTCTCCTCTGCCGGCCTGAGCGGCCTCGGCATGGATTTTGCCGCCGCCGGGTGGTATAATTACGTTACTATTCTCTGCTTTTTGGGGAGAAGTCATGCAAAAGGTGAACCACCAGCTTCTGCTGGAAAGCTACATAGCCTCCATGGCCGGGCGGGAGAGGCTGCTGCTGCACTGCTGCTGCGCACCCTGCGCGAGCTACGCGCTGGAGTATCTCAGCGCCCACTTTGACCTTACGGTGTTTTTCTATAATCCAAATCTATTCCCGGAAGACGAGTATTATCTAAGAAAGCGGGAGCTGCTGCGCCTGCTGGACGCCGGGGGGTACCGTGGTGCGCGCTACCTCGACTGTGACTACCGCCACGAGGAGTTTCTGGAGCTCTGCTCCCCTCTCTCCGGGGAACCGGAGGGGGGCGGGCGCTGCCAGCTCTGCTTCCGGCAGCGGCTGGCAGCGGCATCGGCGGCGGCCGCCAGAGAGGGCATTGGCCTTGTGACCACCACCCTCACCATAAGCCCCCAGAAGGACGCCCAGCTCATAAACCGCATAGGCGGCGAGCAGGCGAAGATCCACGGGGTGCGCTGGCTGCCCTCCGACTTTAAAAAGCGTGGCGGCTACCAGCGCTCGGTGGAGCTGAGCCGGGAGTTCGGGCTCTACCGGCAGGACTACTGCGGGTGTGAATTTTCGAGAAGGCGGGAGGGAAAAGCGTGAAGAAGGGAAGATACGCTCTGCTGGGGGCGCTCGCCGGCGCCGGGACGCTGGTGGTGCTCTGCGCGCTGGCGCTGGGCTTGCTGCTGAGCTGCGACCTTTTGTACCGGCTGGACATGAAGCTGCTGGACATACCATCCTACAGCGGCTATGACCCCGAGACCGTCCTTCGCAACTACCACGCGGCGGTGGGGTATTTAAATCCTTTTAAAGAGGTGGGCACCTTCACCCTGCCGGACCTTGCGGTGTCGCCCCAGGGAGCGCAGCACTTTGCCGAGGTGCGGCAGATAACCAACGCCGTGTTTCTGCTGGGCGGCGCGCTGCTGCTGCCGGTGGCGGCGTTCTTCATCGCAATGCGCCGAAGCCCTGGCAGGCGCCCTGCCCTGCTGGCGGCCGGGACCACCATGCTGGCGCTGCCGGCGCTGGTGCTGGCAGGGGTGGCGCTGGACCCGGACCGGGCCTTCACGCTGTTTCACGAGATCTTCTTTGACAACGACTACTGGATATTCAGCTGGGACGTGGACCAGGTCATACGCATACTGCCCATGGACTTCTTCCTGCACTGCGCGGTGTTCATCGCTCTTTTCTGGCTGGCGGCGGGGGCGCTCTCGCTGCTCCGGGCCAAAAAGAGCAATTGAAATTTGAGCGCGCTGCAAATATAATATCTTCATCACCAGAGAAGGATGGTAGCTTATGAAAAGGATTATTGCCGCACTGCTGGCAGCCCTGCTGCTGCTCACCCTGCTGGCCGGGTGCTCCGGCAGCGAGGAGGGGTACATAGGCAGGGACGCCGCCATTGAGCTCTGTCTCGAGCATATAGGTTACACCGACGCCCACAAGGACGCCCTGGACAACCAGAAGGCAAGACTTGTGGACGGCGCCTCCACCCCATACTATCTTGTGAGCTTCGACTTCGGCCTCTACATGTACGAGTACAAGGTGAACGCCAAGACCGGCGAGATAATCAGCTGGGAGTCGGAGATTAACCCGGACTACGCCTACTAAATTTCCGGCAGAAACGACCGCCCCGGGAGCTGCTGCTCCCGGGGCGGTTGTTCTCTTTTGCGCTAAAGCCTCTCAAACACAAACCGCCAGGGCTCCAGGGTAAACTCCTGTCCGCCGGCGGAGACCACCAGCTTTTGGCCGGTCATGTTCACCGCCAGCAGCAGCTGGCCGGCGGGGCTGCTGCGGAGGAAGGCTATGTTGCCCTCCCCGGCAAAGAGCGGCAGAAAGCTGCCGTGGGAGAGGATGTCCCGGTTTTTGAGCCTCGCCTCGCCCAGCTCCCGCAGAAACTGCTGCAGGGTGGTGTTGGGGCTCTGCCAGTTGAAGTAGCCCCGGTTGAAGGGGTCTTTAAATCCAGTCATGCCCGCCTCGTCCCCGTAGTAGATGCAGGGTATGCCGGGTATGGCGAACTGGATGGCTGAGGCAAGCTTGAACATCTCTACCCCCCGCAGGTACTCCTGCTCGCTGAGGGTCCTAGCGGCCTGGGCGGCCCTGTCCCCCGGGTCCGGCACCAGCAGGTCGTTTATGGCCCTCGAGGTGTCGTGGGTGGAGAGGAAGTTCATGCAGTTGTCCAACATCTCGGAGGGGTAGTTGCAGCAGAGCTGCTCAATGCGGCGCATGAACAGCTCGCCGTCCCCATCCCGGACAAAATCCATTATGGCGGTGCGGGCCGGGTAGTTCATCACCCCGTCCAGCTCGTCGCCCAGCAGGTACCGGCGGCGCTGGTCATAGCTTATCTTGTTGCTGGCGTCCTCCCAGACCTCCCCCAGCAGCAGGGTCTCCCCGCCGTGGGCCTTTACCGCCCGGCGCACCTCGGCGATAAAATCGTCCGGCAGCTCGTCCGCCACGTCCAGCCTGAAGCCGGAGGCCCCGAGGCTCATCCAGTGGTCGATTACCCCGCCGGGCCCGGTGATGAACTCCCGGTAGGAGGGGTCCTCCTCGTTCACCTCCGGGAGGGTGTCAAACCCCCACCAGGACTTGTAGCCGCCGTCGGGGTAGAGCTTGTACCAGGAGCGGTAGGGGCTGTCCGGGTGGCGGTAGGCCCCGTTGCGCCGGCGTCCATAGCGGTCGAAGTAGACGCTGTCGTCTCCGGTGTGGCTGAACACACCGTCCAGAATTATGCGTATGCCAAGCTTTTTGGCGCTGCTGCAGAGGGCGGCAAAGTCCCGCTGGGTGCCCAGCATGGGGTCTATGCGCATGTAGTCCGAGGTGTCGTAGCGGTGGTTGGAGACCGACTTGAAGATGGGGTTCAGGTAGATGCTGTCCACCCCGAAGGACTTTATATAGTCGAGCTTTTCCCGTATTCCCCGAAGGGTGCCGCCGTAGAAGTCGTTGTTGCGGTAGACCCCGTCCGGGTCGGGGGCATGCTTTGGTATATCGGTCTTGTCGGTGTGGATGACCCGGCCGGGGAACCTCTTGGGGTCCGGCTCGGGGCTCGCAAAGAACCTGTCCGGGAATATCTGGTACATTATGCCGCCGGCGAAGGAGGCCGGGGCTTCGTAGTCAGCGCTGTAGACCGTCTGCTGGTACCAGTAGGGCTGCTGCTGGATGCCGTCGCTCCACACCCAGCCGAAGCCGGGCAGTTCGATGGCATAGAAATAGAGCCCCTGCTGCGAAAACAGACGGGCGGCCAGGAACCAGCCGTCCTCCAGCGGACTCATGGGTATGAGCTTACAGCCCTCCTCCCCGTCGGCGCAGCCGTCCGGCCGCAGGTGCAGCACCGCCTGGTCTGCTCCGGGGAGGTGGGCCCGAAATTCCACCCGGACGCCGCTCTTCACGGCGCCGGGCGGGTTTTTAAACTGGTCATTGCCTGGGGAATGAAAGCTCATTTAAGCGGCTCCATGTTCCAGATGTTTTTGGCGTACTCGGTCACCGCCCTATCGGCGGAGAAGATGCCGGCGCCGGCTATATTCTTGATGGAGGCCCGGCCGAAGGCGGCCTTGTTGCGGTAGAGCTCCCCCGCCCTTCTCTGGGCGTCCCGGTAGCTCTCAAAGTCCGCGAGCACCATGTAGGGGTCCTGGGAGATGAGGTTGTCCACAATGTCCCCGAAGGTGCGGCCCATGAAGCCCCGGGAGATGAAGTCTATGGCCTCCCGGATGACCGGGTCGTTGTCGTAGTACTCCCTGGGCCGGTAGGAGGGCTGGCGCTCGAGCACCTCCTGCTTGGTGAGGCCGAAGAGGATGAAGTTCTCCTTTCCGGCGGCGTCCAGTATCTCGATGTTGGCCCCATCCAGGGTGCCGATGGTCACGGCGCCGTTGAGCATGAGCTTCATGTTGCCGGTGCCGGAGGCCTCCTTGCCGGCGAGGGAGATCTGCTCGCTGAACTCGGCGGCGGGCATGAGCACCTCTGACATGGTGACCCGGTAGTCCTCGAGGAACACCACCCGGAGCTTGTCCCGCACCGCCTTGTCCCCCTGGAGCATCTCGGAGATGCTCACAATGAACTTGATTATCTGCTTTGCCAGGTAGTAGCCGGGGGCAGCCTTGGCGGCAAAGATGTAGGTGGTGGGGGGGATGTCGTAGCCGGGGTCGTTCTTGAGCCGCAGGTACTGGGAGATGATGTGCAGGCCGTTCAGGTGCTGGCGCTTGTACTCGTGCAGCCGCTTTGCCTGAACGTCAAAGATGGAGTTGGGGTCCACGTCCTTTATCCCCGCCCAGTCCAGCAGCCGCTGTTTGTTGTGCAGCTTTATCTCGGCAAGGCGCTGCTGAACCTCGGCGTCCTCGGCAAAGGCCGCAAACTTCTTGAGGTTCTGGGCCTTCTTTTTAAAGCCGTCGCCGATGGTGTCGGAGAGCAGGTCGGTGAGCTCCGGGTTGCCCAGCAGCAGCCAGCGGCGGTAGGCGATGCCGTTGGTGACGTTAGTGAATTTGCCGGGCTGCAGGTCACGGTAGTCGGAGAAGAAGTCGTCCCGGATGATGTCGCTGTGCAGCTTGGAGACGCCGTTTACACAGTGGCTCATGTAGATGCAGAGGTTGGCCATGTGGATGCGGTTGTCCGCCACAATGCGGGTCTTCACCGAGCGGTCGTAGTCGCCGGGGAAGCGCTTTGCAACCTCCTGCTGCTGCATCTTGTCCAGCTCCATGATTATCTGGTAGATGCGCGGGAGGTTGGCGTGGAGGATGTCGGCGTCCCACTGCTCAAGAGCTTCCATGAGGATGGTGTGGTTGGTGTAGCTGAAGGTGCGGCGGGTGATGTCCACCGCCTTCTTCCAGCCGTAGCCGCACTCGTCCAGCATGACCCGGATGAGCTCCGGGATGGCAAGGGTGGGGTGGGTGTCGTTTATGTGGATGGCCACCTTGTCCGGCAGATTCTCGAGGGTGCCGTAGGCGGCGAGATGCTTCTGGACGATGTCGTTGATTGAGGCGCAGCAGAGGAAGTACTGCTGGCGCATGCGCAGCAGCTTGCCCTCCATGTGGTTGTCGTTGGGGTAGAGCACCTTGGAGATGAGCTCCCCCACCCCGGTGCGGTTCATCACGGTGGCAAAATCGCCCCGGTTGAAGGAGTCCATGTCGAAGCCGGGGGTGCTGGCCTTCCAGAGGCGCAGCTTGCTGACCCCGGCGGAGCCGTAGCCGGAGATGAACATGTCGTAGGGGGTGGCGATGACCGAGTCGTACTTGGTGTGGCGGATGTGGTGGTAGTCGTCGTCCCAGAACTCCTCCACCTCGCCGCCCAGGCGCACCTCGCAGGCTTCGTCCGGGTGCTCCTCCAGCCAGATGCGGCCGCCGGGGAGCCAGTTGTCCATCTCCTCCCGCTGCCAGCCGTCGATAATCTTCTGACGGAAGATGCCGTACTCATAGAGGATGGAGTAGCCGGTGGCGGGGTAGCCGCAGGTGGCAAGGCCATCCAGGTAGCAGGCGGCAAGCCTGCCGAGGCCGCCGTTGCCGAGGCCGGGGTCCGGCTCGCACTCATAAATCCGCTCGATGGGGACGCCCGCGTCGGCTATTACCTCCTGGGCCTGCTTTTCAATGCCGAGGTTTATGAGGTTGTTGCGAAGGCTCCTGCCAACCAGGAACTCCATGGACATATAATAGACCTGCTTCGCCCCCTCGCCGTAGGTTTTGGCGCTGACATGGCGGTTCTGCTCCGAGAGGATGTCCCGAATCTCAGACGCGAGCGCCTCGTAGAGCTGCTGGTCGGTGGCGGTCTCGGGTTTCTGGGCGAACATGCGCTCAAGCCGGCTCTCCAGCCGGGCCTTGAGCTGCTTTGCGGTTAGCGCACTTTTAATAGAAGCCACTTTTCTACTCTCCATTTCATGCCTTGATTTTTGGGCAGGTCTAGGCTGTAAGTGGGATAGTATCAGTCACAAAAGATTATAACTTTTCTGCACAAAAATATCAACAGCGTTCAGCTTCTGGACAAATAAAATTGCCTCTTTATAAAAAAAGGCAGTTGTATTATAATTATGAGTAACTAGGCCGATTATGCCTTTTTTATGATTTTTTGCTCCATCATACCAGCAGGAGGTGGCCCCAGATGGCGAAAAAAGTTGTAGACATAACCATTGGCGGCATGAGCCTAAAGATAGCTACCGAAGAGGACGAGAGCTATGTGAAGAGCCTCACCGACAGCATTGACAGCGACATAGCCGCGCTCTACGAGGCCAACCCCAGCATCTCCACCATGAACGCGGTGCTGCTGTGCACCCTGGACTACATGGACAGGTATGAAAAGTCCCGCCGGGACTGCACCAATCTCCGGGACCAGATGAAGGAATACCTCGCCGACTCCGCCTCCTCCAAGCTGCTGCTGGACGAGCAGCGCAAAAAGAGCGAGAAGCTGGCGGAGGAGGTTAAGAGCCTGAAGGGCAAAATGAGCCACATGGTGGCTCCCGAGTCCAGCGAGGCCGCCCAGAAGAAGGCGGAGAACATCTCCACCGCCCTCAAGGAGATTGAGGAGCTCCGGCAGGTGAACGACGACGCCCTGCGCCAGTGCCGCAGCCTCAACGACCGAATAACCGCGCTCAATGACTTCATCGCCAACCAGGACAGCGAGCTGGAGAAGCTGCGGATGGACTCGGACGACAAGGCCCGGCTCATAAGGGCCCGGGAGGAGTCGCTGGCGGACGCCCAGCGGCAGATTAAATCCTACAAGAGGGAGATAAATCAGCTGCGCTCCCAGCTGGACGCCGAGCGCGCGCGCATGTCCGGCGACAACCAGTCCGACGGCGGCTACGACATGCCCAACCTCTCCTGGGCGGACACACTGTGATGGAAAAGACTCTCAAAATTAAGCTGCTCTCCCCTCTCGCGGCCCTGCCGAGGCGGGCCACCGCCGGAGCGGCCGCCATGGACCTCTGCGCGGCGCTGGAGCAGCCGGTAACCATAATGCCGGGGGAGCGGGAGCTGATACCCACCGGCATTGCCATTGAGCTGCCCAGCAGCGACATGGTGGCGCTGGTCTTCTCCCGCAGCGGCCTCGCCACCAAGAAGGGCATAAGCCTCTCCAATTCGGTGGGGGTAATAGACAGCGACTACCGCGGGGAGCTGAAGGTGGGGCTCATAAATCACTCCGACTCCCCCTTTACCGTCAGCTGCGGCGACAGAATAGCCCAGCTCATGGTGACATACGCCCTCTGCCTGCCGGTGGAGCAGGTGCAGGAGCTCTCCGGCACCGAGAGGGGCGAGGGCGGGTTTGGTTCCACCGGCACCGCCGCAAAGGAGCTCAGATGAAGAGTGCAAGACGCAACTTTCTGTTCATTTTCTTTCTGGTATCGGGTATAATTGTGGGAAGCCTCATCGCAAGGGCGGTGGACGGACCGGGGTTCTGGTCCTGGCTGGCCTTTGGCACCACAATAGGCGTTGGGGCTGTGGACCCGGTGGTGGTGGACCTCTCGGTGATGAGGCTGAGCTTCGGCTTCTCCCTCACCATGACCATCGCCCACATTATATGCATCGGAGCGGCGATGCTGATCTACTACACTGTTAAATGGAGATAAATGGCGTTGAGTGACATAATCCTCGCCTCCGCCTCCCCGAGGCGCAGGGAGCTGATGGGGCTGATAACCGAAAATTTCAGCTGCATTGAGTCCCATGTGCCGGAGATCTGCCCTCCCGGCACCAGCGCGCTGGAGGAATGCCAGCTGTTCGCCCGGCAGAAGTGCGAGGCGGTTGCAGCCGGACACCCGGAGAGCGCGGTGATAGGCTGCGACACGGTGGTGGAGTGCCGGGGCGAAGCCCTCGGCAAGCCCCGAAACCGGGAGGACGCCCGGCGGATGATGCGTCTGCTGGGGGGCAACGAGCACCTGGTGCACACCGCGGTGTGCGTGAGCTTCAGGGGAAAGATGCACTGTTTCACCGCCACCACGGCGGTGCTGCTCTTCCCCATGGGCAACGGGGAGCTGGAGGAATACATATCCACCGACGAGCCCTACGACAAGGCCGGGGCCTACGGCATACAGGGCACCATGAGCCGGTATCTCGACAGGCTCTCGGGGGACTACTTTAATGTTTTGGGCCTGCCGGTGTCCCGGCTGTGGCGACTTTTGCGGGAGATAGGCGCGCTTTAACAACTGCCAAGGATGGTGAAACAATGGGTACAATAGCAATGGTGGCCTCCGGCAAGGACGGCGTTGGCAAGACGGCGGTATCGGTCTTTACCGGGGCCGCTCTGGCAAGGGACGGCAGCCGGGTGCTGGTGATAGAGCTGGACAGCGGCCTGCGGAGCATAGACATCGTCTCGGGGGTGTACTCGAGGATAATCTACGACCTGGCGGACGTGCTCTCGGGGCGCTGCGAGCACGACAAGGCCATCGTCCAGTCCCCAATGCAGAGCGGGCTGTACGTCATGTCCGCACCCTTTAACTCCGGCACTATATCCGCCGACAGGTTTGTAAAGCTCTGCACCGTGCTCTCTGCCGACTACGACTACGTGATAATAGACACCGCCTCCTCCACCGGAGCGCTGCTCACCGCCGCCTCCACCGCCATGAAGGCGATGATAGTTACCACCGCAGACCCAGTGTCCATAAGGGGTTCCCGGCTTATAGCCGACCGGCTGTACGACATGTCGGTGCAGGACGTGCGCCTTGTTATAAACCGGCTGGTGCCGGAGCGGGTGTACGCAGGAGCCGTGCCGAACCTCGACTACTGCATTGACGCTGTGGGGGCCCGTCTGCTGGGGGTCATACCGGAGAGCGACAGCATTGCCCTCGCCTGTTCGGGAGCCGGGAGCCTCGCCCCCGGCAGCCGCGAATACAAGATTTTCTCCAACATAGCCCAGCGCATAAAGGGCAACGAGGTTCCCCTGGAGATGAGGTAACGGTACTTACTATATAGAAGGAGAGTGCAAAATGAACATCGCACTGATAGCCCACGACACGAAAAAAGAGCTTATGGTACAGTTCTGCATCGCCTACAGCGGCATACTGGGCCGCCACAGCCTCTGTGCCACCGGCACCACCGGAAAGCTAGTGAGCGAGGCCACCGGCCTTGAGATACAGTCCTTTTTGAACGGCAGCGTGGGCGGGGCCGAGCAGATAAGCGCCCGCATTGCCTGCGACGAGATCGATCTTTTGCTCTTCTTCCGGGACCCCATAACCGCAAAGCCCAACGAGCCCAACGACTACAACCTGCTGCGGCTCTGCGACGTGCACAACATCCCCATGGCCACCAACATCGCCACGGCGGAGGTGCTGATACACGGCCTTGAGCGCGGGGATCTCGACTGGCGCAACATTGTAAACCCCAAAAACAAAATCTGACTTCTTTGAGGATACTGCAAGATGGCTTTGATAACCCAGGCCCCGAGAGGGGTCCAGGACGTGCTGCCCGCGGAGGTGTACCGCTGGCAGGCTGTGGAGAACACAATGCGGCAGGTGGTGCAGCGCCACGGCTACCGGGAGATACGCCTGCCCACCTTTGAGCACACCGAGCTCTTCGCCCGGGGGGTTGGCGACACCACCGACATAGTGGGCAAGGAGATGTACACCTTCACCGACCGGGGGGGCCGGAGTGTCACCCTGCGGCCGGAGGGCACCGCCGGCGCCGTGAGGGCGCTGCTGCAGGGCGGAGCTCTCGCCGGGACCCTGCCGGTGCGGGCCTACTACCTGATGCCCTGCTACCGCTACGAAAAGCCCCAGGCCGGGAGGCTCCGGGAGTTCCACCAGCTGGGCATAGAGCTGTTCGGGGCGCCGCTGCCGGACGCGGACTTTGAGGTTATCATGACCGCCAGGGAGATACTGGCGGCTTTTGGGCTCAAAAAGGTGCGGGTGGAGATAAACTCCATCGGCTGCAAAGACTGCCGGCCCCGGTACCACCAGGCGCTTCAGCAGTACTTTGAGGGCCACCGGGAGGAGCTGTGCGAAACCTGCCTGCAGCGCCTGGAGCGCAACCCCATGCGCATACTGGACTGCAAGAGCCCCATCTGCCAGGAGATTGCCAAAAACGCCCCCATAACCCTCGACTACCTCTGCGACGACTGCCGGGAGCACTTTGAGAGCCTCAAGGCCATGCTGGACGGCTGCGGGGTGCAGTACACCGTGAACCCCAGGGTGGTGCGCGGCCTCGACTACTACTCGAGGACGGTGTTTGAGCTGGTGCACGAGGGCGCCGGCGCCCAGGGTGTGGTTTGCGGAGGCGGCCGGTACGACGGCCTGGTGGAGCTGCTGGGCGGCTCCCCCACCGCTGCTGTGGGCTTTGGCATGGGCATTGAGCGGCTGCTGAGCGTCATGCAGGCGGAGGGGGTGGAGATACCCGAACCCTTCGGCCCCGACCTCTTCATATGCAGCGTGGGCGACCCGGCGCGGGACGCCGCGAGAAGGCTGGTCTACCAGCTGCAGGAGATGGGCATTGCCGCCATGTACGACATAAACGGCCGGGGGCTCAAACCCCAGATGAAGTTTGCGGACAAGGCCCGCTCCCGCTACTGCATAGTAATCGGAGACGGAGAGCTGGAGAGCAGCAGCTGCCTCATGCGCAGCATGACCGACGGGCAGGAGACCCCCTGTCCTCTCGACCCCGGAGCCATAGCGAACGCAATAAAATAAAAATACTCCGCTTCTGCGGAACCAAGGAGATATCCTCATATGGACAGCATGGGAAAGATGAGAAGAACCCACTATTGCGCCGAGTCGGTCGGCGCCGCAGTGGGCGAGGAGATTGTCGCCGCTGGATTTATAGCCAAAGCAAGGGACCTTGGCAACCTGATATTCGCGGACCTTCGGGACCGCACCGGAATACTGCAGCTCGCCTTTGACGACGGCACCGACCGGGAGATTTTTGAGAAGGCGAAGAGCCTTCGCAGCGAGTATGTGGTGATGGCAAAGGGCGTTATAAGGGAGCGCAAGAGCAAAAACCCCGCCCTGCCCACCGGCAACATAGAGCTGTATGTAAACGACCTGAGGGTGCTCTCCGCCGCCGAGACCACCCCATTTGAGATACGGGACGAGGTGCCGGTCCGGGAGGACCTTGCCCTCACCTACCGCTACCTCGAGCTGCGCAAACCCTCCCTCACCAACAACCTCATCACCCGCCACAGGATTGTAAAGTGCGCGCGGGACTACTTTGACTCCCAGAACTTCCTGGAGATAGAGACCCCCATGCTCTGCCGCTCCACCCCCGAAGGGGCCCGCGACTATCTGGTGCCCTCCAGGGTACAGCCGGGCAAGTTCTTCTGCCTGCCCCAGTCCCCCCAGCAGTACAAGCAGCTGCTGATGATAGCCGGCATGGACCGCTACATGCAGATCGTAAAGTGCTTCAGGGACGAGGACCTCAGGGCCGACCGTCAGCCGGAGTTCACCCAGATAGACCTGGAGATGAGCTTTGCGGACGAGGACGACATAATCTCGGTGAACGAGGGCTTCCTAAAAAAGCTGTTTAAGGACATACTGGACATAGACATTGAGATACCCCTGCGGCGCATGCCTTACAAAGAGGCCATGGAGCGTTTTGGCTCGGACAAACCGGACCTTCGCTTCGGCCTCGAGCTAAGGGACATATCCGAGCTTGTAAAGGACTGCGGGTTCTCGGTGTTCAAAAACGCGGTGGCCGAGGGCGGCTCGGTGCGGGCCATAAACGCAAAGGGGCTCGCATCCCACCTCTCCCGCAAGGAGATAGACCGGCTGGCCCAGTTCATCAAGCCCTTTAAGGCAAAGGGCCTCGCCTTCACCCGCATCACCCCCGAGGGGGAGAGCTCCAGCTACGAGAAGTTCCTCACCTCCGAGGAGGTGTCGGCGGTGCGCTGCGCCCTTGGCGCCGAGACCGGGGACGCGATACTCATTGTGGCGGACAGCAAGAACCAGGTGGTGTTCGACTCCCTTGGCGCTCTACGCTGCGAGATCGCAAAGAAGTGCGGTCTCATCGACCCGAAGCGCTTTGAGCTGCTGTGGGTGGTGGACTTCCCGCTCTTTGAGTACAGCGAGGAGGACGGCCGCTACTACGCGAAGCACCACCCCTTCACCATGCCCAAGGACGGGGACATAGATAAGCTGGAGACCCGGCAGGATGAGTGCTACGCCAAGGCATATGATATAGTGATAAACGGCACCGAGGCGGGCGGCGGCTCCATCAGGATAAGCAACCCCGAGACCCAGAAGAAGATGTTCCGGGCGCTGGGCTTCACCGACGAGCGGGCCCGCTCCCAGTTCGGCTACCTGATAGACGCCTACCGCTACGGCGCTCCTCCCCACGGAGGCCTCGCCTATGGTCTCGACCGTCTGGTGATGCTGCTCATGGGCAAGGAGAGCATAAGGGAGGTAATCGCCTTCCCCAAGGTGCAGAATTCCAGCGAACTCATGACCGGCTCCCCCAGCGAGGTGGACCAGCTGCAGCTGGACGAACTCTCCATAAAGGTGGACATTAAGGACTGACTTCCCAGCGCAAGGAGGTGCTGGTTTGGAACTCTACAACCGCTGTTGGGCCGAGATAGACCTTGACAACCTCAGACACAACTTTCAGCAGATAAAGAAAAAGCTGCACAGCAAGACCCTGGTGATGGCGGTGGTCAAGGCGGACGCCTATGGCCACGGGGCCAAGGCGGTGGCAAAGGCCCTGGAGCAGAGCCGGGCGGACTGGTTTGCGGTGGCGGAACTGGGCGAAGCGAGGAACCTCAGGGAGGCCGGCATAACCCGGCCCATACTGGTGCTCGGACCCATCGACCCCCGGCAGGTGGCCCAGGCCGCCGCGCTGGACGTGACCCACTCTATCTGCAGCCTTGAGGACGCCAAGGCTCTGGACGAGGCCGCGGCGGAGCTCGGAATCCGGCCGCGGGCCCACATCCAGCTGGACACTGGCATGGGGCGCTACGGCTTTAACGCCTTTGACCCCAAGGGCGCGGTGGAGGACATCACCGAGGCCTGCCGGCTGCGGGGCCTCGAGGTGACCGGCATCTACACCCACTTCGCCACGGCGGACGCCCTGGACGAGCAGGGGATTGAGTACCTCAAGCGCCAGCACTGGTACTTTTACAACATTGTCCGGGTGCTGAAAAAGCGCAGGGTCAACTTCAGAATCGTCCACTGCGCCAACAGCGCCACCGCCATACGCTTCCCCCAGCTGCAGTACAGCATGGTCCGGGCCGGGATTGCCCTCTACGGGCTCTCCCCCACCGGCGCCCCCATCGAGGGAACCGACCTGCGGCCGGTGATGGCGCTGAAGGCCAGAATCGTGCGCATACACGAGATCGCAAAGGGCCAGAGCCTTGGCTACGGCTGCAGCTTTACCGCCGCCGCCCCCACAAAGGTTGCGGTGGTGAGCGCGGGCTACGCCGATGGGGTGCCGAGGCTGCTCTCCAACCGGGGCTACGCCCACACCCGCTGCGGGGTGGCGCCGATTGTGGGAAACGTCTGCATGGACGCGCTGATGCTGGACATCACCGGCATGGACGACCTGCGGACCGGGGACACGGTGACCTTCTTCGGCTCCAGCACCATAACCGCCGACAACGTGGCCTCCCTCGCCGAGACTATCTCCTATGAGGTGCTCTGCGGGGTGTCCCGGCGGGTGCCGAGGGTATATATGGAGAACCGGCAGCCGGTGGAGGTAGCGGACTTCACAGATCGGA
>CALXAK010000104.1 GCA_944386255.1 uncultured Clostridia bacterium | reverse complement strand
ACATTATCCTGGGCGGCGTGAGGCGCAGGGCCTCGTCAGAGCCGGCGGCACGCATGTTGGTGAGCTGCTTGCGCTTGCATACGTTCACGGTGATATCCTCGGCCTTTGGCGTCTCGCCAACAACCATGCCGGCGTAGACCTGGGTGCCGGGGGAGACGAACATCACGCCCCTGTCCTGCACGCCGAAGATGCCGTAGGCCACGGCCTCGCCGGTCTCGGAGGCCACCAGGGAGCCGGAGCTGCGGCGGGACACCTCGCCCTTATATTTATCGTACTTCTCAAAGACGGAGCTCATTATGCCCTCGCCCTTGGTGTCGGTCAAAAACTCGTTCCTGTAGCCGAAGAGGCCGCGGGAGGGGACGAAGAAGGTGAGCTTCATCCTGTTTCCCACCGGGGTCATCTCCACAAACTCACCCTTGCGGGAGGAGAGCTTCTCAATTACCGCGCCCACAGCGTCCGAAGGCACGTCGGCCACAACCCGCTCAATTGGCTCGGAGAGCACACCGTCTATCTCCCGCATGAGCACCCTCGGGGGTGACACCGCAAACTCGTAGCCCTCACGGCGCATGGTCTCGATGAGTATGGACAGGTGCATCTCTCCGCGGCCGGCCACATTGAAACTGTGGTCAGACCCTTCTACGTCGGTTACCCGCAGCGACACATCCTTCAGCGTCTCTCTGGCGAGCCTGTCCCTTATCTGGCGGGATGTGACAAATTTACCCTCGCGCCCGGCAAATGGCGAGTCGTTTACGGAGAATGTCATCTCCATGGTCGGGGCGGAGATCTTCACAAATGGCAGCGCCTCAGGCGCCTCCGGCGCGCAGATGGTGTCGCCTATGGTGATATCCGGTATTCCAGACAGGGCGATTATGTTGCCGGAGCTTACCTCCTGCACCGGCACACGGTTCAGCCCGTCAAACTCGTATATGCTGACGGCCTTGGCCTTTTTTACGGCTCCGCCGGCGTCGTGGTAGTTGCACACCGCAAGCTCCTGATTCTGGCGGATTACGCCCCGCTCAATGCGGCCAACAGCGATGCGGCCCACATAGTCGTTATAGTCCAGGGACGAGACCAGCATCTGCAAAGGCTCCGAGTCGTGGTCCTCCGGGGCCGGTATATAGTCCACTATGGTGTCAAAGAGCGGCTTTAGGTCGGTGCCCTCCACCTCCGGTGAGAAGCTGGCGGTGCCGCGCCTGCCTGAGCAGAAGAGCATCGGGGAGTCCAGCTGCTCGTCGGTGCAGCCCAGCTCCATAAGAAGCTCCAGTACCTCGTCCACCACCTCCAGCACCCGCTGGTCAGGCCGGTCGATCTTGTTGAGGACGACTATAACCCTGTGGCCCAGCTCCAGGGCGCGGCTGAGCACGAAGCGGGTCTGTGGCATGGGTCCTTCGGCGGCATCCACCAGCAGTATGACGCCGTTGACCATCTTCAGTATGCGCTCCACCTCGCCGCCAAAGTCGGCGTGGCCCGGGGTATCCACTATGTTTATCTTTATATCGCCGTACTCAACGGCGGTGTTCTTGGCAAGTATGGTGATGCCCCGCTCCCGCTCAAGGTCATTGGAGTCCATGACCCGCTCCTGTACGGCCTGGTTCTCCCTGAACACACCGGACTGCTTGAGCATCTCATCAACCAACGTCGTTTTGCCGTGGTCAACGTGGGCTATTATAGCCACGTTGCGTATCTTTTTTTCCAAAAGTAACACTCCCAAATCGAGTCTATTTAAATCTAACCGATATATTATACTCTTACTCAGTCTGAGATTTCAATTACTTTAGGGAAAAATACAGCTTTTTGTGAAATTTCAGCAAAACACCGATGAAACTCCGAGAAAAACTCCGCTTTTTGACAATCAAACGGTCATCTCCCGCCGGCCCGCGATCAGCCGGTTGGGGCTTGTGCCCCCGTCGAAAAAGTTCCGCAGGTTCTCCAGGGTGGTCTGGGCGATGGCTCGGAGCGCCTCGTCGGTGAGGAATGCCTGGTGGCTCGTCACCAGCACATTGGGCTGCGAGAGCAGCAGGTTCAGGGTGTCGTCGCTCATAACCTTTGAGGACACGTCCTCGTAGAAGTAGTCGGCCTCCTCCTCATATACGTCCAAACCCGCCGCC
Source organism: uncultured Clostridia bacterium (assembly GCA_944386255.1). GTDB lineage: Bacteria > Bacillota > Clostridia > Oscillospirales > Ruminococcaceae > CALXAK01. Next base: position 536 of record CALXAK010000104.1, on the reverse strand, counting down.
CCCACCTTGCCGGATTTGATGTTGTCCAGCAGTGCCTGGCTGTCTATGAGCGCGCCGCGGGAGGTGTTGATTATATACACACCGTCCTTTAGGGTGTGGAAGGCGGAGCGGCTTATCAGGTGGTATGTCTGTGGTGTGAGGGGGCAGTGGAGGGATATCACATCCGAGCGGCGGAAGAGCTCGTCCATCCGCACATACTCTATACCCATACCCCATATGGGGTTTATATCGTAGGCAATCACCTTCATGCCGAGGCCGAGGCACATCTGGCAGAACTTTAGGCCCACCTTGCCCGTACCAACTATGCCCACCGTGCGGCCCTCCAGGTCTATGCCGGTAAGATCCTCCAGGCTAAAGCTCCTCTCCCTGGTGCGGGTATAGGCCCTGTGGGTCTTTCTGGCAAGTGTCAGCAGCAGTGCCAGGGCGTGCTGCGCCACGGACGAGGGCGAGTAAGCCGGAACCCGGTAGACCGTTATCCCGTGTCTCTCTGCCGCCTCCAGGTCAACGTTGTTGTATCCGGCGCACCTGAGGGCAAG
>CALXAK010000103.1 GCA_944386255.1 uncultured Clostridia bacterium | reverse complement strand
CCAGATCCAGGTGGGCCAGGTGGGGGCCTTCGCCATCTCGGCGGTGGGCATCGCCAACCAGCCCAAGCTGCTGCTCAACACCGCCTTTATGTCCATGAACGTGGGGGTCACCGCCATGGTGGCCAGGGCCCGCGGCGCCGGGGACCGGGAGAAGGCAAACCTCATGTTGCGGCAGGGGCTGCTCTTCACATTTGTCGCCTCGGCGGTGGTGTCGGTGCTGGGGTGGATATTTGCCCCCCAGCTCATCTACATCATGGGCGCCGATGATGCCCCCACCGTGGAGGGGGCTATAACCTACCTTCGGGTGCTCATGTACTCCATGATCCCCTTTGCCCTCACCACCACCTGTACCGCCGCCCTTCGGGCGGTGGGCAACTCCCGAATTTCATTTATCTACAACACCCTGTCAAACATTATCAACGTCTTCCTCAACTGGGTGCTCATAACCGGCAACCTGGGGGCCCCCGCCCTCGGCATCGCCGGCGCTGCCATCGCCACCGCCATATCCCAGGTGGTCGCTTTCTTCATGGCGGTCTATGCCATCTCTCACAAGGAGGCCTACCTGTCGGTGGGGCTCCGGCAGAGCTACCGGCCGGATGCCGCCGCCCTCGGGGACATTATAAAGGTGGGCATCCCCGCCATGGTGGAGCAGCTGATAATGCGGGTGGGTGTCATCCTCTACCAGCGCACCATAAACACCCTCGGCACCATCGCCTACGCCACCCACTCCATCTGCATGAACATCCAGTCCCTCTCCTTCATGAACGGCATGGGCTGGGCGGCCTCCGCCACCAGCCTTGTGGGCCAGAGCCTGGGCAAAAAGCGGTACGACATGGCCATGGTCTACAGCCGCTACACCCAGTGGGTGGGGTTTGTGGTGTCGGCGCTGCTGGGGGTCTGCTTTGTGCTGTTCGGCCGGCCCATCGCCTCCCTCTACTCCGACGACCCCTCCATTGTGAACACCGCCGCAAGGATACTCATGTTCGTGGCGGTGCTGCAGCCCTTTAACGCCTCCCAGCAGATACTGGCCGGCTCCATGCGGGGCGCCGGGGACACCAAGGTGGTGGCCTATATCACCGCCTTTACCATGTTCGGCCTGCGGCCGGTCATCGCCTGGCTGCTGGTGACCAAGTTCCAGCTGGGCCTGCCCGGAGCATGGTACGCCCTGGTGGCGGACCAGCTGGTGCGCACGGTGCTGGTGTTCCTGCGCTACAACTCCGGCAAATGGAAGAACACCTTCAAGGCGCGGACCTGACCCTGTTTCCAAAGCGCCCCCGGCGGACTGCCGTCCGCCGGGGGTTTTCCGCAAAATTGGCACTTTAACGGCAAAAACTGTTGACATCCCGCCGCAACTTATAAATAATATTAATATTCCTAATTTAAAAGGATAAAAAGATAAGGAGATAGGAGCATGAAGGACTGCATAGCCTGCAAGGCAATAGACCAGAACGCAAAGGGGCTCGTTGAGCTCGCCACCAAGATATGGGAAAACCCCGAGATGGGCTGGCACGAGGAGAAGGCGGTGGCCTGGACCGCCCAGTACCTCAAGGACCAGGGCTTTGAGGTGGAGGTAGGCGCCTTCGGGGTGCCCACCGCCATCCGCGCCGTCTGGGGCAAGGGCCACCCGGTCATCGGCTTCTGCGGCGAGTACGACTGCCTGCCGGGCCTTAGCCAGAAGGTGGTCTCCCACCAGGAGCCGGTGGTCCCCGGCGGCATAGGCCACGGCTGCGGCCACAACCTGCTGGGTGTGGGCTGCGTGGCGGCATGCATCGGCCTCAAGGCTGAGCTGGAGGCCAGCGGCAAGGATGGCACCGTGGTGTTCTACGGCTGCCCCGCCGAGGAGCAGATGCTGGGCAAGGGCTACATGGCCAAGGGCGGAGCCTTCACCGAGTGCGACCTCACCGTTGCCTGGCACCCCGGCGCCGCCGCCCAGATGACCCTGGGCAGCATGAACGGCGTTGAGGGCGGCATCTTCCACTTCAAGGGCCGCACCGCCCACGCCGCCGGCAACCCCCAGGATGGCCGCAGCGCCCTGGACGCCGCCCAGCTCTTCAACCTCGGCATTGAGTTCATGCGGGAGCATGTCACCGACGACGTGCGCATGCACTACTGCTTCCTGGACGGCGGCCTCGCCCCCAACATCGTCCCGGACACCGCCTCGGTAAAGGTGTTTGTGCGTGCCCTCACCCGCGACTCGGTGCTGGACGCCTTCGCCCGGGTGCTCAAGTGCGCCGAGGGCGCCGCCATCATGACCGAGACCTCGGTGGAGGTGGAGCGCACCGGCGGCATCTACCCCACCCTGCAGAACAAGGTTCTGGCCGAGCACTTCTACAAGGTGCTCTGTGAGCTGCCCCGCCCCGAGTACACCGCCGAGGAGCTCAAGTTTGCGGACGAGATCAACCGCACCTCCCCCCTCTACAAGGAGGGCGTCACCCCTCCCATCGACAGCGAGGTAAAGCCGCTTGTGAATGTAAACGGCTTCGCCTCCACCGACTACGGCGACGTCATGCACATCTGCCCCAGCGTCATGCTCAGCGAGGCCACCAGCGCCACCCTCTCCGGCGGCCACAGCTGGAAGGTAACCGCCTGCTCCGGCTCCTCCATCGGCATGAAGGGCATGCTGCACTGCGGCAAGGTGATGGCGGTGGCCGCCTACGGTCTCTGTGAGAACCCCGAGATCGTCAAGGCTGCCAAGGCGGAGTTTGACGAGGTGTTCAAGACCCGCAAGCCCTACGAGTGCCCCATCATCCCCGAGGTGGTCTGCCCCTTCGAGACCAAGTAAACCCTCCCAAAACGGCAAAAGGGTATGCGCAGGCCCGCGCATACCCTTTTTTGCACCCCGCCGGGAGAGAAGCGCCGTCCTGTGCGCACAACCCGGCCCGGACAACCATTTTGATTGCTTTTCGGAGGCCATCCCCCGTGTGCACAGCCCGGCTCCGCCGGAGCAGGGGAGGAGAGTCCCCGCCGGGAGGGGAGAAGCGCCGCCCTGCGCCGCCTTTCGCCCTCTGTCAAAACAAGCCCCCCGGGAAGAGGAGAGGCCGCAGAAAGGGGAGCGCGGCCCAGCGCATCGCCCCGGGCCGTTATTCACTCCGAGGACCAAGGCTCCCGCGCCGGGGCGCCCCGGTTTACAGCCTGCCCCCGACCTTCATTCCGCATTTCCAAAAGCTCCCGCATCCCAAAAGGGGAGGGGCCGAAAAGATGGGAGCGCCTCCCCGGCGCTCCCATCTTTGCAGCCGGCAGGGCGCTCACAAAAGGTCGATAAGCCTTCTGCCGCCCTCCGCCAGCAGCTCTATGTTCTCCTCCTCAAAGACGGTGTCCCGTTTTGTGTGGATTCTGCTTATGTACAGCCCCAGCGGCCCCCGCCGGAAGGCGGCCACACCCACCCCCAGCTTGAAGTTCATCTGGTCGGAGGGGTAGAAGGCCCGGCCCTGCCTCTCCAGCAGCAGCTTTTTGCCCTCCCGCGGCTGGAACGCCTGGGCCAGCAGCGGCCCGAACCGGTCCTCCGCCTCCCTGGACTGCACCAGCAGCAGGTTGTCCCCGTCCGAGACGCAGTCAAGGTTTATGACCAGCCGCTCCTTTGCGATCTCCCGGTGCCGCCGGGCAAAGCCGGAGGAACCCAGCAGCCCCAGCTCCTCGTTGTCAAAGAATATGAACGCCGCCTTCTCCCGCTGCCGGGGGGTTAGGGAGCCCAGCAGCTCCAGCAGCGTCACCACCCCGGAGCTGTTGTCGTTGAAGGTGTTGGGGTTGGCGGGCCCGAAGAAGAACACAAAGCCCATGAGCGCCACCATCAAAACCGCGGCCAGCGCCGCAGCCATCTCCATTGGCAGACCCAGCAGCCCCGCTGCCGCGCCGGACAGCACCCCAAGCCCGAAGCCCACCGCCGCAAAGGGCACCGCCAGCAGCAGCCCATAGAGCAGGGTGAGGGGCAGGCTCATGGGGAACAGCAGGTTTGGCACCGGCAGCCGTGCGCAGGTGTCGTAGTGGGCGCAGAAGACGATCTTCGCACTCTGCGGGTCGCCTATCACAAGGTTTCGGCTCCTTAAAAGGCCCCCCTCGTCAGCGGTCAGCTCCGGGTAGCGCTCCCGCAGCAGCTGCTCGAACCGGCGTTTCTGCTCCCGGCTCTTGCGCACAAGGTGCCGCTCCAGCACCGCTTTGGAAATTTCCAGCATCTCTCCTCCTCAGGACCTGCCCTTGCGGTCGTGGGTGAAGCCCCTCGCCACCAGCACTATCCCCACAAGTGACATGCCCAGCGACACCGCCACAAGGCCGGCGTTGTAGGCGTGCAGCCCCTCCGCCGCCAGCAGCAGAAATAGCCCCGCCAGCAGCGCGGGGCCGTCCTTAATGCTCTTGGTATTCCGGATCATATTCCCTCCAGAAAAGCCCCCCCAAAAGCGGGAGCCGTATTAAAAAGGGCGCCCGCGGGGGCGCCCCGGTCAGTTCTCCACCGTGGAGATGGCGTAGAGATAGTACTCTCCCGAGTCCCGCACCAGGATGTAGTCCATGTACTTGTAGACCTCCAGTTCCTCGGCCCCGGAGCCGTAGGCGGCGTACTCGCTGTCCTGCTGTACATAGGCCATGCGCAGGGTCTTGGTGTTGCCGGAGGTGGTGATGGACTGCACAATGCCCTGGTAGCCGCCCGCCTGGGAGGTGATGGGCATTATGTAAACCTGCTGCTCCGAGTCGTACTCGAAGCTGATGCTCCCGTCGGTTACGTCGGTGAAGGAGCGGTGGGTGAGCTTAAAGCTGGGGCCGTACATCCGGCTGGCCCAGAGGTCCACGTCGATGGCGGGGATGAGCAGCTGGTCGTACTCGTTGCGCTGGTATTTCGAGGTGTCCTCGTTGCTGAACGCCGCCCAGATGGCCGCCTCCAGCAGCAGGTTGCTGTCCGCCTTTTCAATCGAGCCGAAGGCCACCGGGTCCAGCGCCACCACGCTGGAGTAGAGGTTGGAGTAGTACTCCTTGTCCCCGGTGTCGTCCAGCAGGGCGGCCACCCGCCCGTAGATGAGGGTGCCTATGAACACCACCCCCAGCACCGCCAGGGTGAAGAACACCCCTCCCACCATCTGCCTGCGCAGCCTGCGGCGGCGGCGTATCTTCTGCTCTCTTGTAAGTTTCTGCTTTGCCATGTTTAAAAGTTCCTCTGCTCTTTTGCCCGGCGCCTCAGGAGCTGCCCCCAGCCGGGCTGTCGGTTGCGGTCCGGCGGCCTAGCGCACCTGGCCGCTGCCGAAGATGGTGTATTTGGTGGTGGTGAGCGCCTCGAGGCCCATGGGCCCCCTGGCGTGGAGCTTGGAGGTGGAGATGCCTATCTCCGCCCCCATGCCGAACTCCCCGCCGTCGGTAAAGCGGGTGGAGGCGTTGAGGTATACCGCCGCCGCGTCCACCCCGTCCATAAACCGGTTGGCGTTGGTTATGCTCTCGGTAACAATGGCCTCGCTGTGGCGGGTGCCGTAGCGGTTTATGTGGTCTATGGCCTCCTCCAGGGAGGACCCCACCTTTATGGCCAGGATGTAGTCGTTGTACTCGGTCTCAAAGTCCTCCTCGGTGGCCTCCGCCGCCGGGATGTAGCTGCGGGTTATGGGGCAGCCCCGCAGCTCGCAGCTGGCGGCAAGGCGCCGCTCCAGCCTCGGCAGGAACTCCGCCGCCACCGCCGCGTGCACCAGCAGCGTCTCGGCCGCATTGCAGACCGAGGGCCGGCTCATCTTGGCGTTCTCAATGATGTTGTAGCCCATCTCGAGGTCGGCGAACTCGTCGATGTAGACGTGGCAGTTGCCGGCGCCGGTCTCGATCACCGGCACCCTTGCCTCCCGCACCACCGACTCTATCAGCCCACGGCCACCCCGGGGGATCAGCAGGTCCACAAGCCCCACCTGGTTCATGAGCTCCCGGGCGCTCTTGCGGTCGGTGTCCTCAATGAGGCAGACGCAGTCCTCCGGCAGCCCCTGCCGGCGAAGGGTGGACCTTATTATCTCCACCAGCTTCTTGTTGCTGTTTATGGCCTCCTTGCCCCCGCGCAGCACCACCGAGTTGCCCGCCTTGAGGCAGAGGGCGGCGGCGTCCACCGTCACGTTGGGGCGGCTCTCGTATATCACCGCCACCACCCCGATGGGCACCCGCTTTTTGGTTATCTTGAGGCCGTTGGGCCGGGTGGAGCCGGAGATTATCTGCCCCACCGGGTCCTCCATGCGGGCGAGCTCGAGAAGGCTCTTCACCATCGAGTCCACCCGCCCCTCGTTGAGGGTGAGCCGCTCTATGAACGCCGCCGAGAGCCCCGCGGCCCTCGCGCTCTGTATGTCCTTTAGGTTGGCCCGCAGCAGCTCGGGGCAGTCCCGCTCAAGGCTCTGGGCCAGCTCCTCCAGCAGGCGGTTCTTGTCCGCCCCCGAGGCCGCCGCCACCGCCCCCTTGGCCGCTGTGGCGGCCTTTGCAGTGTCTCTAACCGATAGCATTCTCCACTCTGCCTTTCGAAAAGGGGAACAGCGTCCCCACAGGTTTGCCCTCCACCGCAAGGTAGAGGTTGTCCGGCCGGGAGCCGTTCAGTATTATCATGTCCGCCCCACAGTCCCTTGCTATGTGGGCGGCCTCTATCTTGGTGCACATGCCTCCGGTGCCCACCGCCGACACGCTCCCCCCGGCCATGCTGGCGGCGAGCTCAAGGTCGCTTATGCAGGGCACCAGCTTTGCCTCTGGATTGAGGTGGGGGTTGCTGTCAAAGAGCCCGTCAATGTCGCTCATCAGCACCAGCAGGTCCGCCCCGCAGAGCCGGGTCACATAGGCGGAGAGGGTGTCGTTGTCGCCTATTATGATCTCCTTCACCGCCACCGTGTCGTTCTCGTTTATAATGGGTATGCAGCCTATCTCCAGCAGCCTCGAGAGGGTGTTGCGGCAGTGCTCCTGCCGCTCCGGATGGCTGAAGTCGTCCCCGGTGAGCAGCAGCTGGGCCACCGTGTGGTTGTGCTCCGAGAAGAGCTTGTCGTAGAGGTACATCAGCTCGCACTGGCCCACCGCGGCCGCGGCCTGCTTGGTGGGCATGTCGGCGGGCTTGCCGGGCAGACCCAGCTTGCCCACCCCCAGCGACACCGCCGCCGAGGTCACCACCACCAGCTGCAGGCCGCTGTTCTTTATGTCGCTCAAAACCTCCACGATCCGCCTGACCCTACGGATGTTGAGCATGCCGTTGGGGTAGGTGAGGGTGGAGGAGCCGATCTTAACCACTATGCGTTTGTAGTCCATCAGGATGCTCCGTCCCCACTGTACATGATAGAACTGATTATAACATAATCCCCCCAAAAATCAATCGACGTCCCCACCTTCGGTTGCAAAAGGGGCGGCGCTGTGATATCATCAAATCGCAAAAAAAGCAAAAAGCCCCGCCCTTTTCAAGGAGGCAAAGATGAGATACTGCAAAAAATGCGTCATGCCGGACACCCGCCCCGGCATCACCTTCAACGAGCAGGGGGTCTGCTGCGCCTGCACCCACTACGAGAACCGCAGGAACATAGACTGGGACGCCAGGATGCAGGAGTTCCACGCCCTCTGCGACAAATACCGCGGCAGCAACGGCCCCGGCGGCTACGACTGCGCCGTGGCGGTGTCCGGCGGCAAGGACAGCCACTACCAGGTCTACATGCTCAAGGAGGTCATGGGCATGAACCCCATCCTCTTCTCGGTGGAGGACAACTTCCCCATGACCGAGGCGGGCAAGCACAACCTGCGCAACATTTCTGAGGAGTTCGGCTGCACCATAATAAGCTGCAAGCCCAACATAAAGGCCCAGAAGGCGCTCATGCGCCACATGTTCGAAAAGTACGGCAAGCCCACCTGGTATGTGGACCGGCTCATCTACACCTTCCCGCTGCACATGGCGGTGAAGTTCGGCACCCCGCTGCTCTGCTACGGGGAGAACGTCTCCTACGAGTACGGCGGCAACGAGGACGAGGAGACCTACTCCGCCCGGGACCAGATAAACAACGGCGTCGCCATCGGCATGCCCATGGAGGACCTGCTGGTGGGCGGGGTCACCGAGAAGGACCTCTCGCTGGTGATGGCCCCATCCGCCGGGGAGATGGCAAAGCTGGACCCCTTCTACCTCTCCTACTTTGTGGACTGGAACTCCTTCCGCAACTACGAGTTCGCCAAGACCCGCGGCTTCCACGACCTCACCCACGAGTGGCGCCGCACCCACCACGTGGAGGACTTTGACCAGGTGGACTCCCGGGCCTACCTCGTCCACTCCTGGATGCAGTGCCCCAAGTTCGGCCACGCCACCGCCACCGACTACAACGCCCGCAGCGTCCGCTACGGCCTCATGACCCGGGAGCAGGCCATAGAGGGCGTCCGCCAGCACGACGGCGAGCTGGACCCCCTCTCGGTGCGGGACTTCTGTGAGTTCTGCGGCTACACCGAGACCGAGTTCTGGCGCATTGTGGACGGGTTCTACAACCGGGACATCTTCATGCGCCACCCGGTCACCGGCAAGTGGGTGCTGAAGGACCCCATCTGGGAGCAGAAGTAGCTCCAAAAAACTGCATAACCACGGCCCTTCTGCGGACACTATCCCGGAAGGGCCGAATTTTGTTAGGAGGAATGGTCATGCAGTTTGCAGTTGCGTTTCTGGTGGGCGGGGCCATCTGCGCCCTGGGCCAGCTGATAATGGACTACACCAAGCTCACCCCGGCGAGGATACTCACAGGGTTTGTGGTGTCGGGGGTGGTGCTCAGCGCCCTGGGGCTCTACGCCCCCCTGGCGGAGTTCGCCGGGGCCGGGGCCACCGTGCCCATAATCGGCTTTGGCCACCTGCTCTTCAAAGGGGTCAAGGAGACCATGCTGTCCGACGGGCTCAT
>CALXAK010000102.1 GCA_944386255.1 uncultured Clostridia bacterium | reverse complement strand
GAAACACCCAGTTCGGCGGCGCCGACCGGATGGTCACACTGGAGGTGTACACGGTGGCGCAGTATCTCCGCAGCGCGCCCCAGTGCCGCAAAAATCTTGAACTCACCGAGACCATCATGTCCTCCGACCGGCGGGGCAGCCTTCTCTGGGTGCTGGATTCCACCGTAACCTCTATGGGCAGGAGGATGCTCAGAAGCTGCATAGAAAAGCCCCTTCTCGACCCGGCAGCAATAAACCAGCGCCTCAACGCGGTGGAGGAGCTCAAGGGCGGTATCGTCCTGCGCTCTCGGCTCCGGGATGCTCTGCGCTCGGTGTTTGACATAGAGCGTCTCATGACCCGGGTGACCTACAGGTCCTGTTCCCCAAGAGACCTCATAGCCTTCTCGAGGACCTCAAAAGGCCTCGGGCAGATACTCGAGTCCGCCCCGCTCATAAAGAGCAGGCTGCTGCAGGAGCTGCTGCGGGACATAGACCCCCAGACCGAGCTCGCCGAGCGCATAGACTCCACCATATCCCCGGAGCCCCCGGCCCTTTTAAAGGACGGCGGATACATAAAGCCCGGCTTCAGCCGGGAGATAGACGAAATCCGTGAGCTGCTCCACAACTCCCGAAACTACCTCTCCCGCATGGAGCAGGAGCTAAAAGACAAAACCGGCATAAAGAGCCTCAGAATAGGCTTTAACAAGGTATTTGGCTACTATATTGAGGTCTCCAAGGCGAACCTTGAGCTGGTCCCGGACTACTTTATCCGGCGGCAGACCATCACTACAGGCGAGAGGTACATTACCGAGGAGCTGAAGGAGCTGGAAAACCGAATCCTCGGCGGCAATGAGCGGGTGATCCAGCTGGAGAGGCAGGCATTCGACCAGCTGTGCGACGCCATGCAGCAGCGCCTGGAGGCGATACAGCGCACCGCAAAGGCGGTTTCCATGCTGGATGTGCTCTGTAGCTTTGCCTGCGTGGCCGAGGAGTACGGCTACTGCCGCCCGGCCGTGGACAATTCGGATGTCATTTACATAAAGAACGGCCGCCACCCCGTGGTGGAGAACGTGCTCAACGGGGAGATGTTTGTGCCCAACGACACCGTCCTCGACTGCGGCGAAAACCTTGTCAACATCATCACCGGCCCCAACATGGCGGGCAAGTCCACCTACATGCGGCAGACCGCGCTGATTGTCGTGATGGCCCAGATGGGCAGCTTTGTGCCCGCGTCCGAGGCGAGAATCGGGGTGGTGGACGCTATTTTCACAAGGATAGGCTCCGCCGACAACATATTCGCCGGGGAGTCCACCTTTATGGTGGAGATGAAGGAGGTGGCCTACACTCTGCGCAACGCCACTGCAAAGAGCCTGCTCATTCTGGACGAGATAGGCCGCGGTACCTCCACCTATGACGGCATGAGCATTGCGAGAGCGGTAATAGAGACCATCTGCCGCGAGGGAGGGGTGGGCGCGAAGACCATGTTTGCCACCCATTACCACGAGCTCACTGACCTTGACTCGGTTTTCTCCTGCGTTAAAAACTACAATATCGCTGCCAAAAAGAGGGGGGACGGCATTGTCTTCCTTCGCAAAATAGTGCCGGGTCCCGCCGACGACAGCTACGGCATTGAGGTGGCAAAGCTGGCGGGGCTGCCGGAGGAGACCATCTCAGCGGCAAAGCGCGCCCTCTCGGACATTGAAAAGCGCGCGCCCTCCGAAAAGCGCGGCCCGCGCCTGCCTCTAAAGGAGTCGGAGCTGCGGAGGATGAAGGAAATATTCGCAAAGGTAAGGGATGTGTCGGTGGAAACCCTCACCCCCCTTGAAGCCATGTATCTGCTCAACGACCTCTCCACCGAGGCCAGAGCAAAGGAAGATGAGGACTAAAATTGCCAAGGGTTAAGCTGCTGAGCAAAAACGTGGCCGAACTCATAGCCGCCGGAGAGGTGGTGGAGAGGCCGGCCTCGGTGGTAAAGGAGCTGATGGAAAACTGCCTTGACGCTGGAGCCACCTCCATTGAGGTGGAGATCGCCGGCGGAGGGCTCAGGTCCATACGGGTCTCAGACAACGGCTGCGGCATCGAGCGGGAGGATGTGCGCACGGCTTTTCTGCGCCACGCCACCAGCAAGATATGGTCCGAGAGCGACCTCGGCTGCATATCCACCCTCGGCTTCAGAGGGGAGGCTCTGGCCGCAATAAGTTCGGTGTCCCGGGTGCGGATGCTCACAAAGCGCCCGGAGGACCCCTTTGGCACCGAGATAGTGCTGGAGGGCGGGGAGGAGAGGCTCTTTGAGGAGGCCGGCTGCCCCGACGGCACCACCATAACCGTGAGCGACCTCTTTTACAACACCCCCGCCAGGATGAAGTTTTTGAAAAAGGATGTGGCGGAGGGCAACTCGGTCCGCCAGACGGTGGAGAGGCTGGCGATGTCAAGGCCCGAGGTGGCGGTGAGGTTCATCCGGGACGGCAAAACCGCTTTTTCCACCCCGGGTGATGGAAAGCTCTATTCCGCCATATTTGCCTCCCTCCCCGAGGAGGTAGCAGATGGGCTGATTGCCGTCTGTTCGCCCGGCAGCAGGTGTTCGGTTGCGGGGTTTGTGTCCTCTCCCGGTTCGACCAGAAAAAGCCGCTCCTGGCAGTATATTTATGTAAACGGCAGGTTTGTAAAGTCCCGCTCTGTTGCCGCCGCCGTGGAGGAAGCCTACCGCAACCTCGCAATGCACGGCAGGTACCCGAGCTTTGTGCTGGATATAAACGTCCCGCCGGACTCGGTGGATGTAAATGTCCACCCGGCCAAGACCGAGGTGCGCTTTGCGGATGAGCGGCTGATATGTGGCGCGGTGTACAGGGCGGTCAAAACCTCTGTGGAGGACGCGTCGAGAAGTGTAGAGACCGCCGGGATACTGAGGCCCTCCCATGACGAGCCGAAACCCAGCGAAAGGATAGCAGCCGCCGATGACGCCACTCCGCCCGTGCAGCGAACGGTGGACAGCGCCGCGCTGGAATTTGCAAGCTATGTCCCCGCAAAGTGCGCGCAGCAGCTAACCTTCAAGGACACCTCTGCACCGGAGGAATTCCTTCTCGAGAGCCCCAGCGCTTTTGAGAGGCAGAGACCCGCAGCGCCGCCGGTTATTTCCCATCCCCATCCCCAGGAGCGCAAGCTGCCACAGTGCCCCAGCATTGATATTGAGGTGGATGCGCCGTCGAACAAAAGACCGGCCTTTCGGCTTATTGGAGAGGCTTTTTCCACCTATATTGTGGCGGAGCGCGAGGACAAGGTGGTGTTTATCGACAAGCACGCCGCCCATGAGCGGCTGCTGTTTGAGCGCCTCAACAGCGAAGACCTCACCCGAGACCGGCAGATTCTCCTCTCGCCGGTGGTGGTCACCGTCTCCGCCGAGGAGAAGCTCCTGCTGATGCAGGCTCGTGAGGATATTGAAGCCATAGGTTTTCTAATCGACGACTTCGGCGACAACTCGGTGGCGGTGAGGGAGGTGCCGGTGTTCCAGCCGCTTCAGGCGGTGGAGGATGCGGTTGCAGAGATGGCTAGGCAGCTCGCCTTCAGCGCACCAAAGCTGCACACAAGGGATACCGAGTGGCTGCTGCACTCTGCATCCTGCCGGGCCGCCATAAAGGCGGGCCACAGGACCAGCGACGCGGAGCTGCTGGAGCTCGCAGGGAAAATACTGGACGGGGACGTGCCCAAATTCTGTCCCCACGGCCGGCCGGTGTTCTTCGCAATATCAAAAAAGGAGCTGGAGAAGAGCTTTGGCAGGGTGCAGTAAAAAGCGGCTGCTGGTGGTGGCGGGTCCCACGGCCTCCGGCAAATCGGGGGCATCGGTGGAGGCGGCGCTGAAACTCGGCGGCGAGATAATCTCCGCCGACTCCATGCAGATATATAGAGGCCTTGACATCGCCACTGCAAAGCCCGACTCTGATATGCAGAGGCTGGTGCCGCACCACCTCATTGACATACTTGACCCGCAGCAGCAGTACAGCTCAGCGGACTTTGTAAGGGACGCTGCCGCTGCCGCCGAAGAAATTCTGGCTAGAGGCCGCCTCCCGATAGTCTGCGGCGGCACGGGGTTTTATATTGATTCTCTCGTGAGAGGGGCGGATTTCCCAAGCGGCGGGCGCTCACAGCAGGTTCGGGAGCGTCTTGAGCTCCAGGCCACCGCCGAGGGCGTCAGGGCGCTGTGGGAGAGACTTATTAAAATAGACCCTCTTTATTCATCGTCGATTCACGAGAATGATGTAAAAAGGATAGTTAGAGCTCTCGAGCTCTACGAGACCACCGGGCTGCCCCCATCTGCCCACAGAAAAACCGGCGGCGAAGGGGAGTACCAGTGCGTTTACATTCTGCTAACCAGCGAGAGCCGCCAGCTGCTGTACAAGCGCATAGACGACCGGGTGGACTCAATGGTGCAAGCGGGGCTTATGGCGGAAGCGGAGTATGTCTACCGCAACCGCTTTAACTTCACCACCGCGGTCCAGGCAATAGGCTACAAGGAGCTCTTCCCTTATTTTGAGGGCACCCAGAGCGCCGAGAACTGCATAGCTCAGCTAAAAAAGGCTACCCGCCGCTACGCAAAACGCCAGATCACCTGGTTCAAGCGCTCGCCGGTGGACGCAGAACTCCCGGTGGATGGGCTCTCCCATGAGGAGATAGCCCAGAGAATAGTTTCGATAGCCGAGGAAAAGCAACTTATTTAACGCCAAGGAGGTACGGCAAATGAAACCAATAAATCTACAGGACGCATTTCTCAACGGTGCCAGGAAGGACAAGGTCCAGCTGACCATCTTCCTCACAAATGGCTTCCAGTTCAAGGGATACGTAAAGGGGTTCGACAGCTTCACCGTTGTGCTTGAAAACGACGGCAAGCAGAGCCTTGTATATAAGCACGCAATCTCCACCATAGTCCCGGCAAAGTTTATATCCATCCTTGACCAGAAGGACTTTGAACAGCAGGATGACTAAAAAACTGCTCAAATTTGCTCTGGCAGCTGCGGGCTTAATGATCGCATTTTACCTCTGCTTCCAGGTCTACAGCATTGCCAACCCATCCTACAAAACCACCGTTGCAGTGGAGTACACCGTCACCGACGCCATCCGCTGCAACGGAATTGCGGTGAGGGACGAGTCCACCATGTCTGCCGGAGGCGGCGGCGTGGCAAACTATCTCGTGGGCAACGGCGAAAAGGTCGCGATGGGCGCTGCGGTGGCGGAGGTCTACTCCAACTCCTCCTCGGCGGCCGCTGACCTTATCGCCGGGTGCCTTGAGGATGAGCTGGAGGCCTACGAAAACGCCTCCAAGGGTTCCAGCGGCAACCTGACCTCCCTCTCCAGCCAGCTCTACAAAAGGCTCATTGAGCTCTCGTCTGTGGCCTCCTCCGGGGAGCTCGCCGGCATCTCCGAGGCGCGCAACCGTCTCATAGAGCAGCTGGCGGTATTTTTGAGCAGCTCTGGCGCAGAGGTGGATCTTTCCGCCAGCGTCAGCGCTCTGTCGGCACAGATTTCCGCTCTCTCCTCCTCCGGAAGTGGCAGCTACATATACTCCCAGTCCTCGGGATACTTTGTGGATTTTGTGGACGGATATGAGAGCCTTGTCAGCAAGCAGTCGGTGGTGGAGGCCACCCCCGAGCAGCTCACCACCCTGCTGCAAACCGAGCCCTCCATCGACCGCACCCATTGCAAGACCATTGACGACTACACCTGGTATTTTGCGGTCCTGCTATCCGGCGACAACGCCGAGCGGTTTTCGGTGGGCGGAGAGTATGTTCTGGACTTTAGATACGCCCCGGTCAACAACCTTAACATGCAGGTGAGCGCAGTGAACTACTCCGCCGACGGCAAAAAGGCGGTGGTGGTCTTTTCCTGCGACTACCTGAACAGCGACATTGCCACCCTCCGGGTGGAGGAGGTGGATGTGAGCTTCCGCAATTTTACCGGCATCAGGGTGGAGCGCGGAGCGCTGAAGATGGTGGATGGAAAGCTGGGGGTTTATGTAAAGTACGGCTCAACTGTGGAGTTCCGCGCGGTGGATGTTATATACGAGACCGATGACTATGTAATATCCAGAAATGACGCCAGCAATTCCGAAACCTTAAAACTGTACGACGAGATAATCACCGAAGGTAAGGAGCTTTATGTCGGAAAGGAGCTATAGTTCGCCCGGCGACAGGGTGCGCTCGCTGCTGGCGGAGATAGGGGAGCTCTCGGAGCTCTACGGCACCGCAACCAGGCTCATGGCGGTGACGAAATTTAGGGATGCAGCCGCCATCACCCAGGCGGTGGAGGCTGGAGTCGCCCTTGTGGGTGAGAACAGGCCCCAGGAGTTCCGGGACAAACTGCCTCTTTTTGAGGACCTCGGCTGCGAAAAGCACCTAATAGGCAACCTGCAGACCAACAAGCTGAAATATGTCGTGGGCAAGGCGGATGTGATAGAGAGCATAAGCTCTCTGGAACTCGCTAAAGCGGTGTCGGACTTTGCGCTGTCCAAAGGAGTTTGCCAACGTGTCCTTCTGGAGGTGAACGCCGGGCGGGAGCAGAGTAAGTCTGGCTTTCTGCCGGAGGAGCTGACCCCCTGCATTCAAGAGCTTGCAGCGCTGCCGGGCATAAGCATAAAGGGAATAATGTCCATGGCCCCGGCAGGGGACACTGCAGCGGCCGAGAGGGCTTTTTCCGAGGCGCAGAAACTGTTTATTGACATAGGTAATAAAAAATTAGATAATGTATCCATGGACTTTCTGTCCATGGGAATGTCGCAG
The DNA here is from genome assembly GCA_944386255.1 of uncultured Clostridia bacterium. GTDB lineage: Bacteria > Bacillota > Clostridia > Oscillospirales > Ruminococcaceae > CALXAK01. The sequence goes on along the minus strand of CALXAK010000102.1, from coordinate 5,001 downwards.
GACTTTAAGCTTGCGATTAAGCACGGCTCAAACATTGTGCGGTTGGGCCGGGCGGTATTTGGTTACTAATAGCAGTTGCTTATTATAGGGAGGCAGACATGAGTTTTTTCAGAAACCTTGGTACCAAAATCGGCGTCATTGACCCCGAGGATTATGAGGACGAGGTGGAGACCGAAGAGTCTGAGCAGGAGGAGCAGCCTATAGTCAGAGCTCCCCAGCAGCCCAAGGCCGGCAACAAGATCGTCAACATCAACGCCACCACCCAGCTCGAGGTGGTGCTGGTAAAGCCGGAGCGCTTTGATGACGCCAGCGGAATTGCTGATCACCTCAACAACAAGCGCACCGTTGTGCTCAATCTCGAGTCCACCAACAAGGACGTTTCCCGGCGCCTTGTGGACTTTTTGAGCGGCGTTGCCTACGCCAACAACGGCCAGATTAAGCGGGTTGCCAACAGTACCTTCATAATCACCCCCTATAACGTTGGCATAGTGGGCGACCTTCTGGATGAGCTCGAGAGCAGCGGAGTTTATTTTTAACCTCGACTGAACGGCATGGGAGGGTGTAAGTGTTTACCTCAAAAGATATTAGAAAGATAGAGTTTGACACCGAGCGCAAGGGCTACAACACCGAGGATGTTCGCGCCTTTTTAAACCAGCTCGCCGACCAGCTTGAGAAGATGGAGTCCGAGAAGGAGGAGTATGAGCAGAGCATGCTCGTGCTCGCCGACAAGCTCGAGGAGTACCGCAAGGACGAGGACAAGCTCTCTGCAGCTCTCTTCAACGCCCAGAAGATCGGGGACAGCATGATTGAAGAGGCGAGGCAGAAGGCGGACATCATCATTAACGACGCAAACCTCAAAGCCGGGGAGATTGAGCAGACCATTCACGCCGAGGAGCAGGCCTTCCAGGAGCTCAAGGCGAGGAGTGCAAAGTTCCGCGAGGATCTTCTCGCACTTTACAGGACACATCTTGAGCTTCTCAGCATGGTGGACATTGATGAGATTGCCGCTGGCGCCGCCGACTATGCCTCCGGTGCAGGCTATGCTCCCCAGGAGGAGTATGCCGACGACTACGGTACCTCTGACGAGCAGCCGGTCTATTCCTACGACAAAGAATACTCCGAAACTCTTCCCCAGCAGCAGGCTGCTGCCGGCGGGGAGATGCAGGAGCAGGGCTTTACCACCGTTGAGATCCCCGCTCTCGGCTCCATGGAGCGGGAGAGCTTTACCGGGTCCTTTGACGTGTCGGGCTATGACGAGCCCGTTGCCGATAACGGTGCGGGATACTACGCCCCGTCCGACGACGCCGGCGCGCAGCAGCCGGACGACTTCCAGGACTTCTTCTCTGGCACTGAACAGGAACCCCAGGAGGAATACTATCCCGACGAGCAGGCTGGGCTCTCCGAGATGGAGCAGCAGCCGCTGTTTGACGACCAGGCCCAGCAGCCCCAGCAGGAGGATACCTTTGTGGAAGAGCACGCCTCCGCCCACGCTGAAAGGCATTCCCGCAGGTCCCGTGCAGCTGCAAAGAACGGGGGAGAGGGGCTTGGCTTTGCCGAGTCCAAAAACCGCGACCGCAACACCTCCCGCTTCGGCAAGCTGGATTTCGGCTCCGACTTCTCCTTTGATATCTGATGATTCGCGTCTAACATGGCGGTGTGGTCTTTCCCACCGCCATGTAGAATGAAAGGCTTTATATTGGCTCTGCTGCTTTTACTGATACTGCTGCTGGTGGCTGCCGACCGGGCCATGAAACTCTGGATGACCGGGCTGCTCGCCTCCGGCCCAATTGTTCTGATTGACGGCCTTTTAGGCCTCACCTACCATGAAAACACCGGCGCTGCGTTTGGCATCTTCAAAAATGGGCGCTGGGTTTTAATAGCGCTCACAGCGGTTGTCATAATCGGCATTGTTGTCTATATAATTTTTGCCCGCAAGCGTCCGCCGCTGCTCATGGCCTCGCTGGTCCTGCTGTCCGCCGGTGGCATCGGCAACCTCTACGACAGGGTGGTAAGCGGCTACGTAGTGGACTACATAGAGCTGCTTTTCATGGATTTCCCTATATTTAACCTCGCCGATATTCTCATAACCACCGGGGCCGCATTGTTTTTCATCTACATGCTGTTTTTTGACTCCAGCAGCCCAGTGAAAAAGAAGAATAATGGTTGACAGGTTTGAGTTTTCAGTGGAACCGGAGGAGGCCGACCAGAGGCTGGATGTTTTTTTGATCTCCAGGCTGGGCGCGCTGCAGCAGACAGGTGAGTTGGATTCTGCACCCACGAGGTCTGCGCTGCAGAAGCTCATGGATGGCGGCTGTGTAAAGGTTTCCGGCGAAAATCGAAAAAAGAACTACCGCACAAAACCTGGCGACCTTGTTACCGCTGAGCTTCCGGCTCTGAGGGAGCTGGAGGCGCTGCCACAGGACATCCCGATAAACGTGGTGTACGAGGACCGTTCGCTCATTGTGGTGGACAAACAGAAGGGTATGGTGGTGCACCCGGCGCCCGGCAACCCCGACGGCACTCTGGTAAATGCTCTGCTTTACCACTGCGGCGGGGAGCTCTCCGGGATAAACGGGGTGATCCGCCCCGGCATAGTCCACCGCATTGACAAGGACACCAGCGGACTTCTGGTGGCGGCCAAGACTGACCACGCCCACCGTGGACTCGCTGAGCAGTTTTTTTGCCATTCAATCAAGAGAAGCTATATAGCCCTCATTAGAGGGCACCTAATGGAACCGGCCGGCACAATAGACTCACCCATAGGCCGGGACAGCGGCAACCGCAAGCGCTTTATCTCCGGAGTCATCGGGGGCAAGCGGGCGGTGACCCATTACCGTGTGCTGGAGGAGTTTCCAGGATACTCTCTTTTGGAACTCCGCCTTGAGACCGGCCGCACCCATCAGATAAGGGTGCATCTCTCGGGGCTCGGGCACCCGCTCGCCGGTGATGAGCTGTACGGCGGCGAAAGGGGAGAGCTTGGACTCCGGGGCCAGTGCTTGCACGCGGCAACGCTTGGGTTCCAGCACCCGGAGAGCGGGGAGTACATGGAGTTCAGGTCCCCTCTGCCGGAGGATTTTGAGGACGCGCTTAAGAGGCTGTCCAGGGGTTTGGTGAAGTAAGATGGATACTGCACTCTCTGACCTTTTGGTCGTTTCGGATGTGGATGGCACCCTGCTGAAGGCCGGGCTGCCGCTGCCGCAGAAAAACATAGACGCCGTGGCCGAGTTTATTGCGCGGGGCGGCAACTTTACCATCTGCACCGGCCGGGGGCTGCACGCCGCCAAAAAGGTGGTGGACAGTTTTGGAATTAGGATTCCCTCCATCCACTGCAACGGCGGCATAATATATGATTTCTCCGCCGGCAGGACCCTTAAGGAGACCTTTGTGGTGCCCGCCGCGCGAAAGGCCACCCAGGCCATTCTCGACGCCTTCCCCTCCATGGGCATTGAGCTGGTTGTGGGCAACGAGATATGGACCCCAAAGCTTAACCGCGCCATTCAGGACCACCTGGATTCCTTTGGCCTCAGCTACACCATGATGCCCCTGCGTGACGCGTCCGACGGCTGGAACAAGGTGCTCTTCGCCGACGAGCCGGAGGTGGTAGACTCGGTCATCGCCTATGTACAGGACAATATCCGCCCCGACCCCGAGTACGCGGAGCTCGACTTTGTGCGGACCTCGCCCTATTACTATGAACTCATCCCAAACGGAATAAACAAGGGCGCCGCGCTGCTGGAGCTCGCGGATATAATGGGCATTGCCAGGGAGAACACCGTTGCCGTGGGGGACTTTTACAACGACCTGCCCCTTCTGGAGACCGCCGCCATATCCGCCGTGGTAAGCGAAGCCCCGGAGCAGCTGAAAAGCCGGGCGGACTATGTGGTCGCCGGTTGCCTTGATGGCGGCGTGGCGGAACTGTTACATATTTTGATGGACAAATATTCTTAAAATATATGTCAATATATCAAGGAGGATCATATGAACAAGGCAGAAAAACTCGAGCTTCAGAAGTTTGCTCTCCAGCTCCGCCGCGACGTCATTGATGAGGTCCACGGGGCAAAGTCGGGCCACCCCGGCGGCTCGCTGTCCATCTGCGACACCCTTACCTATCTCTACAAAAAGGTGATGCGGGTGGACCCCAAGAACCCCAAGTGCCCCGACAGGGACAGGCTGGTGCTCTCCAAGGGCCACACCTCTCCTGCGCTCTATGCGGTGCTCGCCGAGTGCGGCTACTTCCCCAGGGAGGAGCTGGCAGGCTTTAGGCACACCGGACGCCTGCTGCAGGGCCACCCCGATATGAAGGCCATCCCGGGTGTTGACATGAGCTCCGGCTCCCTCGGCCAGGGCCTCTCGGTCGGCGTTGGCATGGCCTGTGCGGCCAAGTTTGCCGGCAAGGACTACAAGGTATATGTTATCCTCGGAGACGGCGAAATCCAAGAGGGCATGGTCTGGGAGGCCGCTATGCTGGGCGCTCACCGCAAGCTGGACAACCTGGTGGCCATTGTGGACAACAACGGCCTGCAGATTGACGGCAAGATAGAGGAGGTAAACTCCCCCTATCCCATCACCGACAAGTTTGCAGCCTTCGGCTGGCATGTAATCGAGGCCGACGCCCATGACTTTGACTCCCTCGAGGCCGCCTTTAACGAGGCCGCCACCGTCACCGGCAAGCCGGTGGTCATTGTACAGAAGAGCGTTAAGGGCAAGGGTGTCTCCTTCATGGAGAACAACGCCGCCTGGCACGGCAGCGCCCCCAACGACGAGCAGTATGCGATCGCCATGAGCGATCTTGACGCAATTGAGAAAGGACTGGAGGCATAAGACTATGGCTAAAAAAGCAACTAGAGAGAGCTACGGCGAGGCTCTTGCTGAGATCGGCGCCGCCAACGAGCGTATAGTTGTTCTGGACGCCGACCTCTCCGGCGCTACCAAAACCTCTGTTTTTGCCAAGAAATTCCCCGAGCGTTTTATCGACTGCGGTATCGCCGAGGGCAACATGAT
>CALXAK010000101.1 GCA_944386255.1 uncultured Clostridia bacterium | reverse complement strand
GTGGTAGGCCACGGTGCGCTTCTCCTGGTCGGTGAGCAGAGCGTTCTTCTTCTGGTAGCCCGCTATCACCACCTCAATGCTCTCCTCAAGGTCGCTCTGGGTGGCAAAGGACCGGCCGTCTCTCACCACCCTCAGGGCTGCCTCGTTCACAATGTTTGCGAGCTCAGCGCCGCTGGCGCCCGAGGCCATCCTGGCTATCTGGCCAAAATCCACCGAGGGGTCCAGCTTTATCTTCTTGGCGTGGACCTTAAGTATCTCCTCCCTGCCCTTGAGGTCCGGCACGGCGTCCGCCGGGAAAAGGATTGGCGTCATAGATCTCCTCCCTGCCCTTGAGGTCCGGCAGCTCCACCGGCACCCGGCGGTCAAACCTGCCCGGGCGGGTGAGGGCGGGGTCCGGGTCCTCCATGCGGCCGGTTTTGTAGATCTGGGAGCCGTCCTTGCTGGTAAAGACTATCTGGTTGTCCTGCAGCTCCACAAGGCCTATCTCCCCATTCTCGGCCATGTCCATGAACCTGCCGTAGTCCACCAACTCCACCTTGCCCTGGGCGATGAAAGCATTATTAGGGAGTTGAAAAGCATGAGGCAGATTATCACTATTACATAATAGTATATAAGGGGTTTTTCTGGGGTTTTACTTCGTTTACTTCTCTGCTCCTTGAAAATTAAACAATCCGTGCGGCCGGTTCTGCCACCGGAAAGAAAACAAAAAGATGGACAGGGCTCTCGGAAAACCTCCCCCGAAAGCCCTGCCGGGAAACTCAGCTGAAGAGTATAAGCGCCATCACCCGGGCGGTGGAGCTGCTGAGATTCTCCACCGAGTGGTTGCTGCCGTCGCCGGTGTACATCACGTCCCCGGCCCTGAGGGTGACCGGCTGGCCGTTGTCGGTGCCGGCGAGCTCCCCCTCCAGGACGAAGTATATCTCCGCCTCGCCCTGGTGGTCGTGGAGGCCCACCGAGCAGCCCGGCTCCACCGTCATAATGCTGAACAGACGGCCCTTGCCCATGAGCATCTCCGCCGGCAGCAGCTCTCTCATGCCGATGTCCCCCTTGCCGCCGCGCATCTCGCTGCGGACGCTGAGCTTCTGGTCCTCTGACTTTATTACCATCTGTGGGTACCTCCCTGCTTTTTGCTAATTATACATCCTCCCGGCCCTCTTCGGAAGGGCCGGCCGAGGCGGCAAGCTTGCCTAGCTTGCGCTTTTCACTGTTGTAGTAGATGGTGGGCACCACCAGAAGGGTGAGGAAGGTGGAGAAGATAAGGCCGAAGAACAGCACAATCGCCATTGGGGCCGCCATGGGGTCCCCCTCGATTATCAGCGGCACGAGGCCGATGCAGGTGGTGATGCTGGTCATCATTATGGCCCGGAACCTTCTGAGCGAGGCAAGGCGGCAGGCCTCCCGCACCCCGGTACCCCGGGAGCGCTCCTCCCCCATCACCTCCAGCAGCAGTATGCCGTTGTTGACCACAATTCCAAAGAGGCTCACCACCCCCAGCAGCGCCATGACCTGCAGGTCCATCTGCATGACGTAGAGCCCCAGGAAGCATCCAATGAGGCTAAGGGGGATGCTGGTCATTATGTTAAGGGGCTTTATGAAGTCGTGGAACTGGATGTAGAGGATGAAGTAGATTATGAGAATGGCTGCCACCGCTGCAACCCCCAGGTTGGAGATGAGGTCCATCATGTTGGACACCTCGCCCCGGGAGATGACCTCCACCTCCCCAAGGTCCGCCGAGGAGAGAAAGTCCCGGTTGAGCTGGTTCTCGATGTAGAGGGAGCTGTAGCCGGACTGCACTCCGGAGAGGACATTTACATACCTCTTGCCGTTGTAGCGCTCTATCATGGTGGTGGTGGTGGACAGCTCCACCTCCGCCACCTGGCCGAGGGTGACCTGCACCGGCGCAGCGCTGCCGCTTATGGGCAGGCGCATAAGGTCGTCCAGGCTCTGGACGTTGGCCTTTACCACCACGTCCAAGCTGGCGTCGCTGGTGGTGTAGGTGGTGGCGGTGGCGCCCATGACGCTGGTGTTGAGCTGCTTCACCACGTCGTACTTGAGCAGGCCGTAGCTTGAGAGCAGCTCGCTGTCCAGCTTGATGCTGTACTGGTACTGGTTGGGCTTGATGTTGGTGCGCACGTTGTCGGTGCCGGGGATCTGGCGCAGCGCCTCGGCTATGGCCTCGGCGGCACTGTTTATGGTCTGCTGGTCGTCGCCGCAGACCGAAAGGGCGATGGTATCGTCGGTGGGCATGGAGTACTCGAGGTACTTCACCTCCACCGTGGCGCCGGTGACGCTGCGGTCGATGAGCTGCTGCAGGTAGCTGGCGGCCTCGGAGTTGGAGGAGAACTCCGCCAGCTTTTCCGGGTCCATCTCCAGCATTATCTGGGCGGTGTTGTCCGCCTCGGTGAGGGACACCACCGTGAGGAAGAAGCTGGGCAGCCCCTTGCCCACGGCGGCGGTGTAGTTGTCCACCATGCCGCTGTCGTCCAGCACCTGCTGGATGTCCTCAACTATCTCGCCGGTCTTTTCGAGGTTGAGCGCCTCGCCGCTTATGTTGATGTAGAGGATGGGTTTGTCCGCGCCGGGGAAGAAGCTGAGGCCCAGGTTTGCCACCAGCAGCGCCGCCACGCCAAGGGTGGCGAAGGCCATGCCCAGGGTGGCGCCGGGGTGGTCGAGGCAGGCGCTCTGGAGCCTCAGCAGCCGGGAGAGGGCCCAGCCCTCCCCCTCCGGCTTTGCGTTTTTGCGCCCGCCGGGCTTAAAGAACATAAAGGCCAGCACCGGTATCACCGTCATGGCCACCACAAAGCTTGCGCAGAGGGAGATTATCACCACCGTGGGGATGGTGCCCGCCACCTGGCCCACCGTGCCCGGCACAAAGTAGATGACCGAGAAGGTGACGATGGTGGTGAGGGTGGAGGTGAGGATGGGCACCGCCGTCTCCTTCGCCGCCGCGGAGCAGGCCTCCAGCCTGCCGAGGCCCCCGTCCAGCTTCTGCTGGATGGCGTCGCTTATGACGATGGCATTGTCTATGAGTATGCCGAGGGAGACTATCAGCGCGGCTATGGAGATAAAGTGGAAGTTTATGTCCATGAGCCACATGCAGATGAAGGTGATGAGGATGGTGGTGGGCAGCGCCACGCTGATTACCAGGGCGTTGCGGAACTTTGCGCCTATCATCACCACCAGGATTATGAGCGCCACGCTCTCCACAAGGCTTACAATGAAGCCCCGTATGGACTCGTCAATGGCCTCGGGGGCAAAGAGCACCTCGTGGCAGCCCAGGTCCTCCGGCAGCTGGGCCATAACCTGGTCCAACTCCTGCCGGACCCTCTTGCCGATGTTAACGGCGTTCTCGTCCTCCTGGAACTTGCCCACCACCAGCACCGCCGGCTGGCCGTCCTGGGAGTACTGGTAGCTGTCCGCCTCGGTTATGTAGACCTTTGCCACGTCCTTTATCTTGACAAAGGAGAGGGAGTCCTCGGCGCCGCCGATGACGGTGTTCTCTATGTCCGCAAGGCTCTCAAACACCCCCGACGCCACCACGTCTATGGTGCCGCTCTCGTAGCTTATGCTGCCGGAGGGTATTGTGAGGTTCTGGGCCTGGAGCACCTGGAGGATGTTCTCGATGGACACCCCGTAGAGCTGCAGCTGGTCGATGTCCGCCTCCACCACCACCTGCTTCTCCTTTTCGCCGTCCACCGTCACCGAGGTGACCCCGTCCACCTCCTCGAGGGCGGACTTGAGTATGCCCGCGTACTCCACAAGGTCGGTCTCGGAGTAGTTTTCACCGTAGAGGCTGATTATGAACTGGTTGTTGGTGATAAGGTCGGTGGAGATGACGCTCTCGGAGCACATGTCCGGCAGCTCGGTCTGCACATCGCTGATGGCGCTCTGCAGCTCCGGCTTTACATCGTCGATACTGTACTCGTTCTCGTAGTAGATGATTATGGCGGAAGCTGAGTTGACGCTCTTGGAGGTGTAGTAGTCCACATGGGGGAGGGTTTTTATCTTCTCCTCAATGGGGATGGTCACCAGCGTCTCCACCTCCTGGGGGCTGGCGCCGGCATATATGGTGGTCACCACCGCCACAGCGATGGTGGTGTCCGGGTTCTCCTGCTTTGGGATGTCATAGTAGGCGTAGGCCCCGAAGAGGAACACGAACAGCAGCACCATCAGCACGATGCTGCGGTTTTTAATAAGAAGCTTTACAAACCTCTCCATGGCCTCACCCCGCTGTCTCCACGAGGCTGCCGGCCCGTATGAGTGACATGCCCTCGGTGACCACCTGGTCCCCTTCCGCGAGGCCGCTTACCAGCACATAGTCGTTGCTGAGGTCCTCTATGGTCACGTTGCGGCGCTGGGCCCTGCCGTCCACCACCACAAACACATAGTCCTCGCCGTCGTTGAGTATCACCGAGATGGGCAGCCAGACGCCGGAGCGCTCCCCGACGTTGATGCTCACCGACGCCGTCTCACCCAGCATCACATCCTCCCAGGGCACGTCTATGTATACCTGGGTCTCATAGGTTCTGGAGGTCTCGTCCGGCATGGTGGAAACCGACAGCACATACCCCTCCATCTCGCTGCCGTCGATGGTGACGCTCACCGCCATGCCCTTTTTTACCAGGCGGGCGTCGTTCTGGGAGATGCCGAAGGCCACCACCGACCTCTCGCTGCCCACCACCACCACCGGCGCGATGGGGCTGGCGGTGGAGCCCTCGGTGGAGACCACCATCACCACATAGCCGTCCTGGCTGGAGCGCAGGGTGTACCGGTCCAGCGCCTCCTGGGCCTGCTGGTAGTTGGAGAGGGCCTCGTCATAGGCGGTCTGGGCCTCGTCGTACACCGTCTGGGCGGCCTCCAGCTCGCGAAGGGCGGTGGAGGCGTCCATGGAGCCGGAGCCCATGGCTATGACCTGCTCGTAGTTTGCCCGGTCGGCAATAACCTCCGCCTCCAGCGTCGCAAGCTCTGCCCTGCTCTGGCTGAGCACAAGGTAGCTCTGGTTTGCGGCGGCCCGGGCCTCGCTGCTCTGGGCCTCCAGCGAGGAGGTGTCGGAGGGTATCTGCTGCTCCGAGCTGTAGTATGCCGGCACCAGCGCCCCGGCGGCGCTCTTGTACTGGCCGCAGAGGCTGCCGGGGGTGCAGTTGGCGGCGGCCCGGGCCTCGCTGCTCTGGGCCTGCAGGGCGGCGGTGTCGGAGGGTATCTGCTGCTCCGAGCTGTAGTATGCCGGCACCAGCGCCCCGGCGGCGCTCTTGTACCGGCCGCAGAGGCTGCCGGGGGTGCAGTTGTCGGCGCTGCCGATGCTGCCGTCCTCCAGACGGCCGTACTTCGCCTCCTGCTCACCTTCGGTGGTCTCGGGGGCGGAGAGGTAGGCCTGCTTTTTGCTGTTGTAGTCCTCCACCAGCTCCAGCTGCTGCTCAAGAGCCGTGGCTTTGCTGTTGTCGCTGTCGTACTGGGTGCTGAACCGGTCGCACTCCGCCTGCTTGTCGTCCCGGCGGCTCTCGGCATCCCGCAGCTCCGCCTCGGCCTGGGCCTTCTGCTCCTCGGTGGCGGGGGTGCAGGCAGCGTTGTAGTTCTGCTTCGCCCGCTCGAGGGCGGTGGCGGCGTTGTCCCGGGCAGTCTTGGCGGAGTCCGCCACCCGGCCGGTGGAGCTCACCAGCTGCTCGGCGCCGCTGGTGTCCAGCCGCACCAGCTCCTGGCCGGCGCTCACCGCCTGGCCCTCCTCCACCAGCACCTCTTCAATGGTGGCAATGGTGGAAGGGGTCACCTGCTCCAGCACCTCCGGCTGGACTATGCCGGCATAGGTGAGAAAGGAGTCGTTGCCGGTGAGCTCCACCTGGGTGACCTCCACCAGCACCGGCGACTGCTGATACACTACATCGCTCTTGCTGAACATGGACCCTGCGGCCCAGCCCAGCGCCGCCAGCAGGGCAACGCCAAATGCCGCCAGCACCGCCACCTTCTTGTGGGACGCAAGGTAGGCTCCGGCGCGCTTCAGCAGCCCTTTGAGCCTTTCAAAATACTCCGGCAGCCTTTTCACCGCCTGTTTCAGCCTGTCCACGCCAATCTTTTCCAGTAACCTGTTCATAAAAACACCAAAATTTCTGCACACGCTGTTGTTTTTTATGGGTTAATATTATACAGTAGAGAGGGGCATTCACCCCCACCCTGCATGATGTACGAAGTTAATTATAGTGTATAGCTCAGCTAATTTGTCGTATTATTTGTAAACTTTTTTGAGGGGAGGATGCGGAATGACCGAGGACAGAAGAGTAAAGCGAACCAAAGCCGCACTCAGGGCTAGCCTGCTGGAAAAGCTGCAGGAAAAGCCCATTGGCCGGGTGACGGTAAAGGAGCTCTGCGACGCCGCCGGGATCAACCGCGGCACATTCTACTCCCACTACAGCAGCCCTGAGGACCTTATGCGGACCCTCATGCGGGATTTTGAGGCGGAGCTGCTGGCCCAGATGAAGGAGTTTGACAACCAGGACAGCGTCCCGCAGATGCTGCCCGCCGTGACCCGGATGCTGGAATTCATCGAGGACAACCGCGGGCTCTGCGAGGCGGTGCTGCGCTGCGGGGTGGACAACCCCTGCCTATCCCAGGTGATGCAGCACATAAGGCAGGAGTACGCCCCCACCTGGCTGGAGGGCAAGACGCTGCCGGATGTGCGCATGGAGATGGTGTACACCTATATAGTGAACGGCTGCATAGGGGTTATAAAACGGTGGCTCAGCTCCCCCAATCCCGAGCCGCCCGAGACGGTGGCGCGGGTGCTGCTGGCCTTCTCCAGGGGAGGGGTCAGGGCGCTGTGAGCGCCGCTACAGGCAGAAGCGCGCCGGAGGCTACAGCCTCCGGCGCGCTTCCCTTCGCCTCACCTGCCGGTAAGGCTGCTGACTATGTGGATTATAACGTCGCTCATGCGGAGCATGTCCTCCACCGAGCAGTACTCAAACCTCGAGTGGGCGTTCTCCCCGCCGGTGCCGAGGTTGGGGCAGGGCAGGCCCATGTAGGAGAGGGTGGCGCCGTCGGTGCCTCCGCGCACCGGGGAGGAGTGGGGTTCGCCGCCCACCCGGCGTATGGCATCCCGGGCAAGCTCCACAATCTCCATGCGGGGCTCAATCACCTCCCGCATGTTGCGGTAGGAGTCCTTGACCACCGCCGTGACGGTGCCCTCGCCGTACCTCCGGTTGAGCTCCCCGGCACACCGGAGCACCGTCTGCTTCTTCTGCTCCAGCTTTGCCGAGTCATGGTCCCGCAGGATGTAGCGCACCAGCGCCGTCTCGCAGCTGCCCTCGATGGAGGTCATGTGGTAGAAGCCCTGCTCCCCGTCGGTGAGCTCGGGTATCTCCTGCTGCGGCAGCATCATGGCGAACTCCGCGGCGATGCGCGCGGCGTTTATCATGCTGCCTTTGGCGGAGCCGGGGTGGGCGGAGACGCCCTTTATGTGTATGTCGGCGGAGGCGGCGTTGAAGTTGTTGTAGTCCACTCCGTCCACCGATCCGCCGTCCAGGGTGTAGGCGAAGTCGGCGCCAAATCCCTGCACGTCAAACCCGTCCGCCCCGCGGCCGATCTCCTCGTCGGGGGTAAAGCCCACCATCACGTCCCCGTGGGGGATGTTGTCCTTGATGAGCCGCTCGGCGGCGGTGACGATGGCGGCGATGCCCGCTTTGTCGTCCGCGCCGAGGAGAGTGGTGCCGTCGGTGACCACCAGGTGCTGGCCCAGGTGCTTTTGAAGGTTCGGGTAGTCTTTGGGGCTGAGGACTATGTTCTGCTTTTCGTTCAGCAGGATGTCCCCACCCTTGTAGTCCACCACCCGGGCCTTTATGTTCTGGTCGCTGGCGGCGTCGGAAGTGTCCATGTGGGCGATAAAGCCCACCACCGCCCGGGCGGGGCTGTTGGCCGGGACCCTGCCGTAGACATAGCCGTTGTCCGCGAGCTTTACGTCCTCGAGGCCGATGGAGCGAAGCTCACCCTCCAGGTACCTTGCAAACGCCAGCTGCTTTTCGCTGCTGGGACAGCTGCTGCTCCCCTCGTCCGACATGGTGGGGAAGGAAACGTACTTTAAAAATCTCTCCTCTATGTTCATCTGCTAACCCTCCAGAACCTTTACATAATATCTGCGGCGGCGCGGACCGTCGAACTCACAGAAGTATATCCCCTGCCACACCCCCAGGATGGGCCGGCCCCCGGTGATTATAAAGCTCTGGGAGGCCCCGAAGGCGGTGGATTTCACGTGGGCGTGGGAGTTGCCCTCAAAGTGAAGGTAGCATCCGTCCTCTGTGGGAAATGCCTTTTCAAAGGCGTAGATCATGTCCCGGCAGACGTCCGGGTCGGAATTTTCGTTAACGGTGATGCCGGCGGTGGTGTGGGCGCAGTAGACCACGCACACCCCCTCCTGCACCCCGCTCCTCGCTATGTCCTCAAGCACCTGGCCGGTGATGTTGACCAGCTGCTGGCGGGAGTTTATCTCCAGCTGGTGTTCAAAAAGGTTCATGCTTCTCCCCTCACTAAAGTCTAGAGTAGGTGCCGCCCATGCGGCGAATGCGCTGGGCGAGCTCGGGGGTGAGCTCCTTCTTCCGCAGCCGCCACTGCCAGTTGCCGACGCCGGTGCCGGGGGTGTTGGTGCGGGCGGCGGAGCCGAGGCCCAGCCAGTCCTGCATTGGCACCACCGCGAGCTCCGCCACCGAGCGGTAGGCCGCACGGATGAGAGAGTCCACCGAGGCGCTCCCCAGGTACTCCCGGCAGAACTCCCGGTCGCCGGGGGAAAGGCCCTTTAGCCACCCGGCGGTGGTGTCGTTGTCATGGGTGCCAGTGTAGGCCACGGTGTTCGCCGTGTGGTTGTGGGGCAGGTACTCGCTGTTGGAGCCCTCGTAGAAGCCGAACTGCAGCACCTTCATGCCGGGGAAGCCGGAGAACCCCAGCAGACTTTTCACCGAGTCGCCCAGGTCCCCGAGGTCCTCCGCCACAAACCTTGTGCCGGGGAAGCTCTCCCGCAGCCGGGTTATAAACCTCCTGCCCGGGCCACGAAGCCACCGGCCGTTCCTGGCGGTGGGCTCCCCCGCCTTTACGCTCCAGTAGCTGTCAAAGGCCCTGAAGTGGTCGAGGCGGATTATGTCGAACATCTCCGCGGCGGCCGCCACCCGGCGCATCCACCAGCCGTATCCGTCCTTTGCCATCGCGTCCCAGCGGTAGAGGGGGTTGCCCCAGAGCTGGCCGTCGGCGCTGAAGTAGTCGGGCGGAACTCCCGCCACCGCGGCGGGACGGCCGGTGCGGTCCAACCGGAACAGCTCCCTCGAAGAGAAGACGTCGGCGGAGTCGGCGGCGGCGTAGAAGGGGATGTCCCCCATGAGCGCAATGCCGAGCTCCGCGGCCCTGGCCTTTAGGGCGGAAAACTGGCGGCGGAACTCCAGCTGGCAGAAGGCGTAAAACAGCGCCCGCTCCCGGTGCCCGCAGAGGGTCTTCCGGCAGAGGCGGTCAAAATCCTGCGATGCCTCCGGCCACTCGTACCAGGGGGCGAGGCGGTTGTTCTCCTTGAGCACCGAGTAGACTATATAGCCCTGGAGATCCCGGTCCGCCGAGTCGAGGAAATGCTCCAGCTCCTCCCGGCGGCTCTCAAGGGCAGCCGAGAAGGCGCTCTCCAGCAGCCTTTGGCGGCCGGACATCACCCGGCGGTAGTTCACCCGGCCCCCGCCCTCCGGCAGCGCGTCCAGCTGCTGGCGGGTTATGAGGCCCTGCTCCCAGAGCAGCTCCGGGTCGACAAACCAGGGGTTGCCCGCAAAGGAGGACAGGGGCGAATAGGGCGAGTCCCCAAAGCCGGTGGGGCCGAGGGGGAGCATCTGCCACACCCCAACGCCGCTGCTCTTCAGAAAATCCAGGAATTCCATGGCCCCATGGCCAAGCGCGCCGATGCCCCCCCTGCCCGGCAGAGAGTAGACCGGCAGCAGTATGCCGCTGGTTCGACCCATAAATCCCCCTTTAATCACCTGTTTTTATCTATTATCCAATAAAAGGCCTGCATATGCAAGGCACCTGCGCCGCCGGGTGGCAAAAATATTTTTCTGCGGCCGGCGGCGGCGTTGCAACGGCGCGGGGTGCGATGGTATAATTCTCCTGTTCACATGTAAAGAAAGAGGTGTCGACAATAAAAAAGCACGGATACATCGCGGCGTTTTTCAGCCTGGTGCTGCCGGGAATACTGCTCTCCTGGTTCCTTTGGAACATGGACAAACTCAAAGGCCTCTTCACCGGCCTTGTGGCCATACTGACGCCGGTGATAATCGGCTGTGTGGTGGCGTTTGTGCTGAACATACCCATGACCTTTTTTGAAAACCGGGTGCTGGACCGGCTGCGCCGCTCGAGGCCCGGGATTTGCAGGTTCCTGTCCATAACCCTGTCGGTGCTGTTTATCGCGGGGGTGCTCACCATCCTGACCCTCATAATCTCCCCGGAGGTGAAGTCCACCATAAAGTCCATCTCCCGGACGCTGCCCTCCGCCATCAGCAACGCATACATGCAGCTGCAGGCGACGCTGCAGGAGTTTGGCATAGACCTTGCGGAGAACCCGCCCTTCAGCGCCAGCGACATCACCGCCTACATCGAAAAGATATTCAGCGGCGCGGGGATTGTGATATCCGGAGCTGTGGGGGTGGCATCGTCGCTGTTCTCCATACTCTTTGACCTTCTGCTGGGCATCTGCCTCGGGTTCTTCATCCTCGCGGGCAAGCAGAAGATCCTGCTCTTCTGCAGCAGGTTTGCCAGGGCGCTGCTGCCGGAAAAGACCACCAACCGGCTGTTCAAGGTGCTGCACCTTTCCAACGACTGCTTCAAGTCCTTTGTGACCGGGCAGGTGTGCGAGGCCATGATACTGGGGGTGCTCTGCTTCATAGGCATGAGCATATTCGGCTTCCCCTACGCCATGACGGTGGCGGCGGTGGTGTCCTTCACCGCCCTCATCCCCATTGTGGGGGCCTGGATAGGCGCCGGCTTCGGATCGCTGCTGATACTGACCGTAAATCCCCTTCGGGCGCTGCTGTTCCTTGTGTTCCTCATAGTGCTGCAGCAGCTGGAGGGCAACCTCATCTACCCGAGGGTGGTGGGCAAGTCGGTGGGGGTGCCGGGGGTGCTGGTGCTGCTGGCCATTACGGTGGGCGGCAACATATCCGGCATATACGGCATGCTGCTGGGGGTGCCGGTGTCGGCGGTTCTCTACACCCTGGCAAAGGAGTTTATAGTCCGCCGCGAGTCGGAAAAGGCGGCGTTGAAAGAGGAATAAACATCTCGCCCCCGGCGTCTGCCGGGGGCGAACTTCTTTACTTCGCAGGGCCTACCAAAAGGGAGCCGTGGGTGGTATACTTTTTAAAAAAAGGAGGGCAAAAGTGGTGTACCAGAGCTTTGAGGACCCCCTGGGGGGTAGGCTGCCGCAGCCCGGCGGGCAGGCGGCGGCGCCGGAGGGGGAGCTGCTGCTCTCAGGCGGCCGTGTGGTGGACCCGAAGAGCGGCACCGACCGGACGGCGGATCTGCTGCTCTGTGGCGGCCGGGTGAAGGGGATATACGAGCCCGGCAGCTGCCGGGGCGGGCGGCAGCTCGACTGCCGTGGGCTGATTGTGGCTCCGGGGCTAATAGACATGCACATACACCTCGGGGACCTTTTCGAGGTCTCCACCGACCCGATAAGGGGGGCGGTGGCGGACGGGATGACCACCGGCCTCTCCCCCGGGGCGGGCAACACCATACTGGCGCCCTCGCTGCTGGGGGCGGAGGTGGACCGGGGCCTGCCAATGAACGTGGGGGTGTACATCGGCGCGCCCAACCTCCTTGCAAACCTGCTGGAGGACCGGGAGATAGCCGCCTACTACCGGGGGGAGCTGTCCTTTGAGAGGGCGAGCGAGGCGCTCAGCCGCAACCCCATCGCCATACGCACCGGAATGCTGGCGGTGGGGGTAAAGGACCACATGGCCCACTTCATAATGCCGGACGAGGAGGTGGAGCGTGTGTTCTCCATCACCTCGGCGGCGGGGCTGATATACATGAGCCACACCCAGGACCCCACCCACGCCGAGCGCATGGCCCGGCTCTCAAAGGGAAGGCCCCTGCACCTCGCCCACGCCACAGCGGCGGGCTGCGGTACCCACGCTGACCCGGTGGAGGGGATGCGCCGGGTGCTGGAGCTGGTGGACGGGGAGGCGGTGACCGCCGAGTTCGTCTCCAGCATGCTGCGGGAGAACGGCGGCTGCCGGGAGGGGCTGATAATGCCCCCGGCGGCGAAGGAGCTGGCGCTGCAGGCGCTGGCGGACAGGAAGGTGCGCATACTGGTGTCGGACGGGCAGAACGACGCCACCATGAAGGGCTTTGGCGACTCTCGGGACAACCTGCCCGCCATAATAGAGCTCTGGCAGGGGGGCGTGCTCAGCCTGCTGGACGCGGTGGCCACCATGACCTGGGAGCCAGCAAAGCTGCTGGCGGAGCGCACCGGCAACAGCTCCCTCCGGGACCAGCTGGGCAACCTGCAGCCCGGGGCTCTCGCCAACGTGACGGTGATGGACCCGCTGGCAAAGCGGGCGGTGTTCACCGTGGTGAACGGCGAGCTCGCGGGCTTTGAGGGCCGGGCGCTGCGCTCCGGGTACGGCGCGGGCGGCCTCCTGAGCAGGTTTGGCCTCTCCCGGCGCACCGGCGTGGGCGACCTCGCCATCTATTCTTAAAGGGGTGAGAGACATGTTCGACACCATAGAGTTTTTAAAGCAGCTGATATCCACCGACTCCTCCCAGCCCGAGGGCAACGAGCAGCGGGTGGCGGAGCTCATTAAGGGGGTGCTGCCGCCCTGCTTTGAGGTGAGCTGCATCCGGCACTCCCCCGGCCGCTGCACCCTGGTTGCGGTGCTGCCCGGGGAGCAGCGGAGCGGCGCCGCGGTGCTGGCGGGCCACATGGACACGGTGGCCTTTGGGGACCCGGCGGCCTGGAAGCATCCGCCGCTGCAGCCGGTGGAGGAGGACGGGGTGATATACGGCCGGGGCTCCGCCGACATGAAGGGCGGGGTCGCGGCCATGACCGGCGCCGCCATACGCTTTGCCGCCCTCGGGAAGAAGCCCCGGTCCCCGCTCATCCTGGTCTACACCGCCGACGAGGAGAACCTGGGTCTCGGGGCGGTGGCGGCCTCGGAGAGCGGACTGCTTGAGGGCATGGGGTCCCTCATAGTGGCGGAGCCCACGGCCCTCGGCCTCGGCAGCTGCGAAAAGGGGGCGCTCTGGCTGCGGTTCACCGTAAAGGGGGTGCTCTCCCACGGCTCCCGGCCGGAGATAGGGCTCAACGCCGCCGAGGCCGCCATGGAGCTCTGCCTCTCGCTCAAAAACGCTCTGCCAAAGGCGCCTCCCCACCCGCTGCTGGGGGTGAACACCGCCTCGGTCACCGGCATCCGCTCGGGGGTGGGCAACAACGTTATCCCCGCCGACGCCGAGGCCACCATGGACATACGCACCCTGCCCGGCACCGACAACGGGGCGATACTGGAGGCGGCCCGGCGGCTCTGCCTAGAGCGCAACGCCCAGGACAGCCGCTGGGACTGCCGGGTGGAGGTGATAAACCAGCGCCCGGCGGTGGAGACCGACCTCTCCAGCGGCCCGCTCCGGCGGCTCGGGCGGCTGCTGGAGCAGCGCGGGCTCACCAGCCGGCCCAAGGGCCTCTTCTTCTACACCGACGCCTCCCAGATCGTTACCAAAATACCCGCCCCCTTCGCCATAATCGGCCCCGGGGATGACAAGCAGGCCCACCAGACCAGCGAGCACACCGAGAGGGCCTCGGTGCTGGCGGCGGAGGAGATCTACTTCGAGTACCTAAAGAGCACGCTGCTCTAAAAATCGGAAATAAAAGCGCCGGAGCATTTGCCAAGTGTGGCTTAGTTAGTATAAAGCTTAACTCATTTGTGGCATTAAAAATAAAAAGATACAGCCTTCAGAGATATCGTTCTTCGTAGGCTGTATCTTTCTTGCATTAAATTTCCTAGTGTTATTTTGTGAGTAAACTGCTTTTACTTACCATAGTCCTAAAACAACCAGCTCAACTCAGCCTGACTTTACCTATTTAAACTACGACAATGGCGAAGATAATCTTGAT